>NZ_JASHAR010000056.1:0-509 GCF_047465045.1 Streptococcus mitis | reverse complement strand
TGCACCTTTTAAGCAAATGTCATGCAACATCTACTCTTATGCGGTATTAGCTATCGTTTCCAATAGTTATCCCCCGCTACCAGGCAGGTTACCTACGCGTTACTCACCCGTTCGCAACTCATCCAGAAGAGCAAGCTCTCCCTTCAGCGTTCTACTTGCATGTATTAGGCACGCCGCCAGCGTTCGTCCTGAGCCAGGATCAAACTCTCATTAAAAGTTTGAGTTCTCACTCATTTCTGTCACTGACAGATTTATTGTTTTTTCATTGTTCAGTACTATAACCTTAGTTATAGTGCCCTGCACATTGGTTCGTCTTGTTCAGTTTTCAAAGGTCTTTGTCACTCACTTCTCTCAAGCGACAACTATATTAGTATATCACAGTCGCTTTCGCTTGTCAACACTTTTTTGAAACTTTTTTAATCTTTTTTCATCAAGTGTTCCATCCGCAACATACCATAGTCCGTACGGGATTCGAACCCGTGTTACCGCCGTGAAAAGGCGGTGTCTTA
>NZ_JASHAR010000055.1:0-514 GCF_047465045.1 Streptococcus mitis | reverse complement strand
CTATTTTGAGAATAGTAACGCTGAAGATATAAAAAAGACAAACATTAAAACGATGTTTGTCTTCAATCTGAAACAACGGATTTGCCGTTGCTTTTTTGGATGGTTACGATAGTCTTGGTAAAATAGAATTGCTTAATAAACCATTTAGAAAGGCCATCCCATGCATATTCACTATAACACAAATCAAACAACTTTAACACTAGAAATCAGTTCTTTGACTCTTCTGCCCTTACTTGAAACCTATCCTCATGACTTGAAGACAGTTGTCGCAGATGCTGGATATGGAAGTGAAGAGAACCTCCTTCGTTTAGATGAAAAGGAGGTGAACCATCTGATTAAATATGCCATGTTTGACAAGGAACAGAAGAGAGGGTATAAACAGTCAGCTAGAAACTTAGGGAATTGGTACTATAATGACAAGGAGGATAGCTACACACATCCTTACGGCTGGTATTATCGTTTTCACCATATCAAACATCAGAAAACACAGACGGACTTTCAACAGGAAATCAAG
>NZ_JASHAR010000054.1:0-518 GCF_047465045.1 Streptococcus mitis | reverse complement strand
CCGGAAGTAGTTGGGGGTTGCCCCCTGTGAGATATGGAAGTCGCTTAGCTTTAGGGAGTTTAGCTCAGCTGGGAGAGCATCTGCCTTACAAGCAGAGGGTCAGCGGTTCGATCCCGTTAACTCCCATTTAAGCGGGTGTAGTTTAGTGGTAAAACTACAGCCTTCCAAGCTGTTGTCGCGAGTTCGATTCTCGTCACCCGCTTTGAACTTTGTTCAAATTACCAAGTTTTTAACTTGGGCGCGTAGCTCAGGTGGTTAGAGCGCACGCCTGATAAGCGTGAGGTCGGTGGTTCGAGTCCACTCGTGCCCATAGAGTTTGGTCCGTTGGTCAAGGGGTTAAGACACCGCCTTTTCACGGCGGTAACACGGGTTCGAATCCCGTACGGACTATTATGGAGGATTACCCAAGTCCGGCTGAAGGGAACGGTCTTGAAAACCGTCAGGCGTGTAAAAGCGTGCGTGGGTTCGAATCCCACATCCTCCTTTTGTATTAACGCGGGATGGAGCAGCTCGGTAGC
>NZ_JASHAR010000053.1:0-549 GCF_047465045.1 Streptococcus mitis | reverse complement strand
TTATTGATTTTCATTCTTTCCTCACTTTAATTCTTCTGCTAAAATACTCATATTGTCTTCTAGGTTTTCTAAATAAGTCTTGTCATTTTGTGGGTCTGCCTCTAAAGGATTCAGAGTTTTAAGCCCCACACCTGTTGATTTGACAAGAGTTTCAGCTACTTTCGAAGAAGCATTACTTTCTGTAAAAATCGTCTTAACTTTATAGGTTTTAACAAATTCCTGAATTTCTGTTAGTTGTCTTGGACTTGGTTCTTGTTCTGGAGAGATACCTGCGATTCCAAGTTGATTGAGTCCAAATCGCTTAGCTAGATAAGAAAAGGCTGTATGCTGTGTTACAAAAGTTTTCTGAGTCGCTTTTTCAAATTTAGGCTGGAATTTCTTTGTCAATTCTTGAGCTTTTTTGATAAAGGCTTGCGCATTTTTCTGATAAGTTTCTTTATGCTCACTATCCACCTCTGAAAGTTTATCAGCGATAATCTGAGCTTCTTCGCCAGCTTTTTCAGGATCTAGCCAAGTGTGAGGATCATAGAGCGTTTTTTCATCAACTCC
>NZ_JASHAR010000052.1:0-552 GCF_047465045.1 Streptococcus mitis | reverse complement strand
ACCATAGTCCGTACGGGATTCGAACCCGTGTTACCGCCGTGAAAAGGCGGTGTCTTAACCCCTTGACCAACGGACCAGAGTTGTTTTCAACTCTTACTATTATACAGACTTTTTCAGACTTGTCAACACCTTTTTCTGTTTTTTTCTTTTTTTTGCATAGCTTCTTACCGAGTACGGATGTCAAACTCTTTAAACACAATACGTAAGTCATTTAGCACTCTTTGACGCCCTCGGAAGCGTTCATGTCTTAAGACGCGCTCTAACTCTTCTTGTTTGTCTTTACTTTGTTTGCTTCTATAATCTCTTAATGTCTCATGAAAGAGATAATACTCATCTAGCCACAGACCTCCCTCACTGATACGATGACTAATCTCACCTACTTCTTCATACGGTTCTTTATCATATCTTCGTTTTTGACTTTCCTGCTTACGGATATAGTCTAGGATTCGATTCCGAAACTTGGTTTTGAAATATTTTCTTAAACGAGGAATATCTTCTGCCAGCTCTTCTTCTCTGCTAATCAATTCATGTAAGCAAATCATGCCCTCTTGG
>NZ_JASHAR010000051.1:0-565 GCF_047465045.1 Streptococcus mitis | reverse complement strand
ATGATAAGGGTAACGCAACAGTTACAACACCGTCAGGTAAGACAGCAGTTATTCCAGCATCAGCATTAACGAAGACAGCAGAAGCGGCTACTAAACCAAATGCAGGCGACGATGTAGTTACACCAGCGTCTAAGACAGTAGTAGCCAATCCAGATAGCTTAACTCCAGAAGAGAAAAAAGCAATTGAGGATAAGGTTAAAGAAGTTAACCCAGGAGCTACGGTGGTAGTAGATGACAAAGGTAACGCAACTGTTACAACACCGTCAGGTAAGACAGCGGTTATTCCAGCAGCTGATTTGACGAAGACAGCAGAAGTAGCGTCTAAACCAAATGCGGGCGACGATGTGATTACCCCAGCCTCTAAGACAGTAGTAGCCAATCCAGAAGCCCTTACTCCAGAAGAGAAGAAAGCTATTGAGGATAAGGTAAAAGCCGTTAACCCAGGCTCAACTGTTGTAGTAGATGACAAAGGTAACGCAACTGTTACAACACCGTCAGGTAAGACAGCGGTTATTCCAGCAGCTGATTTGACGAAGACAGCAGAAGCAGCGTCTAAACCAAATGC
>NZ_JASHAR010000049.1:0-634 GCF_047465045.1 Streptococcus mitis | reverse complement strand
ATGGAAGGTAGCTTACTTTTCCGTCTTTCTTTGAATTTAACGGCTCTGGCTAGGTCAATAGGAGCGATAGATAAGTATCCTTTTCGGATATGTCGATAGACAGTTGAGGAGCTGACATCAAGATTGTGAGTTTTGAGAATATGATAGATGTGTTGTCCTTTTTTAACACCATCAGAAATGACTTTGTCCATGTCCCAGAAGGTCTTGGAATTGAGGGGAGTTCCTTCACGAGATTCAACAAGAGTTTGTTCGTACTGCTTTTGAGCTTGTTTAGCAAGGTAGAAGATTTTCTGATAGCCACAATTTTGTCTTTTTTTAGGGCAACCATTACAGACAAATGGAGCCTTATCGAGCAAAGTGCAAGGAAGGTTATGGCATGTAGACTCTCGGACTTGTTTGTTTCGTTTGACTTCTTTAGAAACAGTTGTCGGATCTTTTAGAATGGATTGTCCAATAGCTTTGAAGGTTTCACCGCGCTCTAAACCTAATTGGATATCATTACGGTCTGAAAGGGTAAGATGTTTATATTTTGTCATAGTAGACCTCATTTCTAACTCAAACGTCTCACACTTAATTCCACCATAAAAATCCGTTTTAGACTAATTTCCACTTTGGTTGGGCAAGTGGAAGTTAC
>NZ_JASHAR010000048.1:0-688 GCF_047465045.1 Streptococcus mitis | reverse complement strand
CTTCTTCAAGGACTTGAGCGAATGCAAGCAACTGCTCTGAGGAGATAGGCTCTTGTGTATCCAGTTCGATAGCTTGATGGATAAGGGGAGTGATTTCTTCTTGAAAATAGACTTGTATCTGTTCTTGAAGTTTGGCGGAGAATTTCTCTGTCGCTTTCTTCCACACGAAACTATACTTGTTGGCATTGGCTTTAATCTTAGTCCCGTCAATAAACAGACAATCTAAGGTCACTAACTCTTCCATTTTTAAACGAAGATTGAGATCGATGAAAAGATTACGTATGAATTCTTCCATCCCTTCAGCGACTCGAAAACGATTGATGGTGCGATAGCTAACAACCAACGGTCCTGTTAGGTACTGCATAGCCAGATTTTCAATCATCATTTTTTCAATTTTTCGACCAGAGAAAATCCCTTGTGAATAGGCAAATAGAAGAGCAGATACAAGCATTTTAGGGTGATAAGACGGGCGACCAAAGGCATGATAGAAGGCGTGGAAGTGACTATCCTCCAAGGTATTCACCACTTTTTTCAATAGTAAAGACGAGATGGTCTTGTGGCAAGAAAGAACTGATTTCTAGTGGTAAAGTTGTTTGATTTGTGTTATAGTGAATATGCATGGGATAGCCTTTCTAAATGGTTTATTAAGCAATTCTATTTTACCAAGACTATCGCAACCATGCAAAAA
>NZ_JASHAR010000047.1:0-759 GCF_047465045.1 Streptococcus mitis | reverse complement strand
CTTCAACAAGCGCAAGTACCTCAGCAAGTACATCGGCTTCAACAAGCGCAAGCACGTCAGCAAGTACATCGGCTTCAACAAGTGCAAGTACATCAGCAAGCACGTCAGCCTCAACAAGTGCAAGTACGTCAGCTTCAACAAGTGCCAGCACATCAGCAAGTACATCGGCTTCAACCAGCGCAAGTACATCAGCAAGTACATCGGCTTCAACGAGTGCAAGCACATCGGCAAGTACGTCAGCTTCAACCAGCGCAAGTACGTCAGCAAGTACCTCAGCTTCAACGAGCGCAAGTACATCGGCTTCAACAAGTGCAAGTACGTCAGCAAGCACATCGGCTTCAACCAGCGCAAGTACCTCAGCAAGCACTTCAGCTTCAACGAGCGCAAGTACATCTGCCAGCACCTCAGCTTCAACGAGCGCCAGCACGTCAGCAAGTACATCGGCTTCAACAAGCGCAAGTACATCGGCAAGTACGTCAGCCTCAACAAGTGCAAGTACGTCAGCAAGTACGTCAGCTTCAACAAGTGCCAGCACATCAGCAAGTACATCGGCTTCAACAAGCGCAAGTACGTCAGCAAGTACATCGGCTTCAACAAGTGCCAGCACTTCAGCAAGCACGTCAGCTTCAACCAGCGCCAGCACGTCAGCAAGTACATCGGCTTCAACAAGCGCAAGTACATCGGCAAGTACGTCAGCCTCAACAAGTGCAAGTACGTCAGCAAGTACATCAGCTTCAACAAGTGCCAGCACGTCAGCAA
>NZ_JASHAR010000046.1:0-846 GCF_047465045.1 Streptococcus mitis | reverse complement strand
CTTCAGCTTCGACAAGCGCAAGTACTTCAGCTAGCACGTCAGCAAGTACGTCAGCCTCAACAAGTGCAAGTACATCAGCAAGTACATCGGCTTCAACAAGCGCAAGTACATCAGCAAGTACATCGGCTTCAACGAGTGCAAGCACATCGGCAAGTACGTCAGCTTCAACAAGCGCAAGTACGTCAGCAAGTACCTCAGCTTCAACGAGCGCAAGTACTTCAGCCTCAACAAGTGCAAGTACGTCAGCAAGCACATCGGCTTCAACCAGCGCAAGTACCTCAGCAAGCACTTCAGCTTCAACGAGCGCAAGTACATCTGCCAGCACATCAGCTTCAACGAGCGCCAGCACGTCAGCAAGTACATCGGCTTCAACAAGCGCAAGTACATCGGCAAGTACGTCAGCCTCAACAAGTGCAAGTACGTCAGCAAGTACATCAGCTTCAACAAGTGCCAGCACGTCAGCAAGTACATCGGCTTCAACGAGCGCAAGTACGTCAGCAAGTACCTCAGCAAGCACTTCAGCTTCAACAAGTGCAAGTACGTCAGCAAGTATGTCGGCTTCAACAAGCGCAAGTACGTCAGCCTCAACAAGTGCAAGTACGTCAGCAAGCACATCAGCATCAACCAGCGCAAGTACTTCTGCAAGCACTTCAGCTTCAACAAGTGCCAGCACATCAGCAAGTACATCGGCTTCAACCAGCGCAAGTACCTCAGCAAGTACATCGGCTTCAACCAGCGCAAGTACGTCAGCAAGTATGTCGGCTTCAACAAGCGCAAGTACATCAGCAAGTACATCGGCTTCAACAAGTGCAAGCACATCAGCTTCAACAAGCGCAAGCACTTCAG
>NZ_JASHAR010000045.1:0-969 GCF_047465045.1 Streptococcus mitis | reverse complement strand
AGATGTAATGGCACCGAGGTCTGTCCAGCTCTCTTGACCATCCTTGAGTGTTCTCACTTGAACTCGTGCTTTCGCTCCCTCAGGAAGGATTGAAACAAGCCGTAGATGGTTGGCATTGGTTGGTTCTGACAAGTGGTAAACCAAGTCACCCTTATCTTGTTCTGCCTTGTAACTAGTCAACACTTTTCCATCTACGAGATTAGTATAGAAGTTGCCTCGGCTTTCGCCACCATTTCCTTCTACAGTTGGATCATTGATTGGTTTGACAAATTCGCCATCATTGATCACCAATTCTGTAAATCCTACAAAACGAGCATCATAGTCAGCTGTATAGAGGACACGAAGATAGTTTGCTTTGACTGGTGTCGTCAATTCACCCTCGATGTAACGATTTCCTGGCATCTTAGAATCATGTGTCCAGCCATCTGTCAATGAATCATCGTGTGTACTATTGGCTACACCATCTCCCACTGTCACAACATCTGTCCAAGTTTTACCGTCTTGACTGACTTGGATTTTACCATCACGAAGATAGTTTTGAGTTCCGTCTTGGATGTAGGCTCTGATCTTCTTGATAGTGCGTTCACTACCAAGTTTCAAGGTTACATGGCCATCTTTATGGGCATAATCTGAAAACTCAACGAAGTTGTTGTAAACACCATCAAACAATTGATCGAGGTTATTAATCTTACGAACATCATTACTTCCGTATGTTGGATGAATGCCCATAGTTGTAGATTCTAGTTTGGTTGGTTGCACTTCTTTGGTAGTTACTAGGAGTGAAGTAGATGGAACAGCCTGCTCTTGATCTGTCTTATTAACAAGACGAACATAACGTACCAAGTGCGTTGCGACAGTTCTGTCTGTCAACTGACTAGCTGGCGTCCATTCTTGCGCATTTGCAGAGTACTCTAGACTGAGTACTGGGTTGGTTTGACCTTGTAGCTGGATACTGTTAACTTGATGGAT
>NZ_JASHAR010000044.1:0-1010 GCF_047465045.1 Streptococcus mitis | reverse complement strand
GCTAAATTCCCAAAGTAAATTCCACCGCTAGTAGAAGTGGAAGTTAGTCTGATAAAAATCGTAAAAACCAGTGGAAATCCGTGTCAGGGTAAGTTCCACTGGTTTTACTCATGCTTGATTTCATCGCTTTTGTAGCCAAAATGAATCGAAAAAAAGAGCGCACAAAATCCCCTCATCTGAAAGCGTTTCAGATTAAGTTCCGCTATGGTGGAAGTTAGTGTGAGACGTTTGAATGGGGTTAAAGGTTAGTTTTTAGAACTTATTTTGGAGTAATTTAGACGACTGACAGACGTCTTCTGCAGGTATTTTAGAAATACCTAGAAGCTTAGGAATCTCTTCTCCATAGGTAAAGGCAAAGAGCTCATAGGCTGACTTTCCATTCAAAGCAGCACGTTTGACACTGTTGACATGAGAACAGACGAGATTAATGTCCTCCTGAGTTAAATTATCAAAGGAAGTTCGCTTAGGTAGAATGTCACGAATCAGCGTGTGATTTTTCTCAATTCTCCCTTTCTGGTCAGAGCGATTAGGGTCACAAAAGAAGAGTTTACTCTCTCCTCGCACATCCATTTCGATATCATCGACCCTGGCAAACTCTCCACCATTATCGGTAAGAATGACAGGAAAAAGTTGGAAGAAATCTTTGTCCGCTTCGTGAAGAGTGTTCTTAATATCATAGAGGTGTTTGGTAACCTCAAGGGCAGTTTTATTATCCAGAAACCTAGCGAAGATAAAGTTACAGAAAGACAGGTTGAAGGTAAGTAGGACTTTACCTCCCATTCTGCCCAGAACTGTGTCCATTTCCAACCAAGAGTCTAGTTGATTAAGGACTAAATAGTTTTGGAAATCCTCATAGGAACGGCCTTTTTTAGCTTCTTTAGGGATGGAAGGTAGCTTACTTTTCCGTCTTTCTTTGAATTTAACGGCTCTGGCTAGGTCAATAGGAGCGATAGATAAGTATCCTTTTCGGATATGTCGATAGACAGTTGAGGAGCTGACATCAAGATTGT
>NZ_JASHAR010000043.1:0-1434 GCF_047465045.1 Streptococcus mitis | reverse complement strand
AACGGCAAATCCGTTGTTTCAGATTGAAGACAAACATCGTTTTAATGTTTGTCTTTTTTATATCTTCAGCGTTACTATTCTCAAAATAGGCTAAAATCTTTATCAAAATAGTTTTCAGCGAAAAATAAAAAAGCTTCCCCGCCATCACTTTTACCAATTTTTTGATATTCAGGCACGCCAAAGCAAGTCCAACTTTTGCCTTCATTTTGGACTTACCCACTTCTCTTGTATAACGTAGATTGTGGTATTCTTTGGCTGTGCCAAAAAGCCGCTCCACCGATTCTTTACGTTTCTGGTAAAGTTCCTTACTTCCCTTTTGATGCCGAATCTCCTCACAAATCTCTAAATAATCCCTCCAAATATGGCGAGTAAGGATTTTCTGTTTCTTTTTACTTTCTGTGCAACTGGATAACAGAGGACAATTTGCGCAAATCTTAGGATCACTTTTATACTCACGATAGCCATCGCGATTTGTTGTAGAGTAGGCTAACACGTGATTTTCAGGGCAAAGGTAACAGTCATAGTATTCCTCATAGATAAAATCCTTAGGGTGAAGCTTCCCTTTCTTTCCACGAGGGCGAGTATAAGGGAATACAGGTGTAATATTTTGGTCAAGGAGGAATTTTGCAATACTTGGAGTCTTATAGCCAGCATCGGCAATAAGATAGTCAGATTGGAATCTCTTCAACTGTTCAAAAAGTGCAAGAAAAGCCTGACTGTCATGCACATTGCCAGCATCGATACTATAAGCTAGTGCCCATCCATGCTGATCGCACCCTACTTGGGCATTGTAGGCGAACACTTCCTTATGCTCTCCCTTGTGAAACCAACCACTTTCAGGGTCGGTAGTAGAAGTCTTCTTCGGCTCAGCCTAGCTTTCTTTTGCAGGCTCGAACGACTCTTTTCCGTGCTTTTTCCGATCTAAGTCAATCTCAACTTCCAGTTGCTTACTCATAAACTTAGCTTGCTTGTCTAGAACTTGATGAGTATATTTGTGGTTATTAGCTGCGGCCTTGATATGAGTCCCATCAATAAAAACCTCAGTCGGGTCAATCAAACCTTGCCCCCATACAATGGATAGAACATAATGAAAAATTTCCTCTATTACTTCCTTATCTTGAAAACGACGATTGTAATTTTTGCCATAAGTGGTAAAATGAGGAACCTTATCGTTTAAGCTCAAACCCAGAAACCAGCGATAGGCGGTATTGACCTCAATGTCCTTGATAGTTTGGCGCATGGAACGGATACCGTAGAAACATTGGATGAGAGGGATTTTAACCAGCATAACAGGGTCTAAACTAGGACGTCCTTTATCCTCAGAATAAGTATCTGCGACCAAGTCATAGATGAAGGAAAAATCGATAACTTGCTCAACTTGACGAAGAAAATGGTCTTGCGGAACGAGTTCATCTAGCGTGTAAAAACCAACTT
>NZ_JASHAR010000042.1:0-1461 GCF_047465045.1 Streptococcus mitis | reverse complement strand
AAAAAACTCCAAGCAGGCAGATCCTGCTAACTCATGACAGAAAAAGAAGTTTAGCCTATAATGAAGGCGAACAATACCAAACCGTGGTGTTTAATAGGGCTTTTCCTAGCCTGTATAAAAAACTGGATGAATAAGAGTCGTGAGCTAACTCGAATATGCCTTGAGCATGAAAATATCTTACTAGTAGCCTCTTGTTCTATTGTTCAAATAGTTAACAGGAGGTTTTTATAATGGAAGTCATGATTGAAACGTGTTGTGGTATTGATGTCCACCAAAAATCCATTGTTTGTTGTATTCTAGACTGTCCACTAGATACCAATAAACCAAAGAAAATTCAGAAGAAATTTGGGACAACTACAGTAGCTCTTCGCAATGCCTTAGATTGGGTGGTGAAAAACCATATCACACATGTCTTTTTTGAAAGTACTGGGCAATATTGGCTCCCTCTCTTTACTATCTTTTCAGATTCTGATCTCGTCTTAGTACTTGCCAATCCTCAACATATCAAGAATGTACCCGGTCGTAAGACAGACGTGAAGGACGCTGAATGGATTGCTCAACTCGGCCGTTGCGGACTGATTGAACCTTCCTATATCCCTGCCCCTGAAGTGGTACAGCTTCGTTTACTGACATGTCGCATGCGTTCTTACAAGCAACGCCAAACTCAAGTCAAAAATGAAATTCACAATCTCTTACAACGGGCCAATATCAAGCTAAGCAGTTATCTTTCTGATATTTTTTCTAAGACGGGGCAAGCACTTTTAAAATTATTCATTAACGGAGAAACAATTGATATAGAATCTGTTATCCCTTGTATTCAGAAACGAGTGAAAGCAAGTCCAGAAGAACTTGTTGAAACGATGGAAGGAAAGTTGTCACTAGAAGACCGCTTCCTCTTAGGCCAGAGCTTAGAGGAGTGTCAGATGTATTAGGAACTCATTGAAAAATTGACCGATGAGATTCAACACTACATCGAAAAGGAGTTTCCCTGAGGAAAATAGGATACTTCAAACCATTCCAGGTGTGAATGAAAACTGTGCTGCCACTATTCTAGCTGAGATTGGACCAACTGTTACGACCTTTCCATCCGATGCACATTTAGCATCATGGGCTGGGCTCTGTCCAGGGTCTTATGAAAGTGCTGGCATTAAAAAATCCTCACACATCACGCAAGGAAATCACTATATCAAACAGGCTTTGACACTGTCGGGATTAATTGCAGCACATTCTAAGGATCCAGCTTTTTCTTCTTTTTACAATCGAATTTCCCAAAGAGGAAGGCGATTATTGCTTGTGCTCATAAGATTCTCAGAATCATTTACAAACTACTCTCCACCAAGCAGACTTATCAAAAAGAAAAGGCGCTAGGACTAAGGAAACAGTTCTAACGCCAAAACTAAAAAAAATTCAATTACAGTATAGCACAGGAAGTGATTTTTTGAGCTTTTTACTGTCTTTTTT
>NZ_JASHAR010000041.1:0-1847 GCF_047465045.1 Streptococcus mitis | reverse complement strand
GCATTACCTTTGTCATCAACTACCACCGTAGCACCTGGGTTTACTGCTGATACTGCTTTCTTAACTGCTTCTTTTTCTGCGTCAGTTAAAGCATCTTTATTAGCAACTGCTGTTTTAATCGCCGGTGTGTTGATATCATTGCCTGCATTTGGTTTAGACGCTACTTCTGCTGTCTTCGTCAAATCAGCTGCTGGAATAACCGCTGTCTTACCTGACGGTGTTGTAACAGTTGCGTTACCTTTGTCATCTACTACCACAGTTGAGCCTGGGTTTACAGCTTTTACCTTGTCCTCAATAGCTTTTTTCTCTTCTGGAGTAAGGGCTTCTGGATTGGCTACTACTGTCTTAGAGGCTGGGGTAATCACATCGTCGCCCGCATTTGGTTTAGACGCTGCTTCTGCTGTCTTCGTCAAATCAGCTGCTGGAATAACCGCTGTCTTACCTGACGGTGTTGTAACTGTTGCGTTACCCTTATCATCTACTACTACCGTAGCTCCTGGGTTAACTTCTTTAACCTTATCCTCAATTGCTTTTTTCTCTTCTGGAGTTAAGCTATCTGGATTGGCTACTACTGTCTTAGAGGCTGGTGTAACTACATCGTCGCCTGCATTTGGTTTAGCAGCTGCTTCTGCTGTCTTCGTTAATGCTGATGCTGGAATAACTGCTGTCTTACCTGACGGTGTTGTAACTGTTGCGTTACCCTTATCATCTACTACTACCGTAGCTCCTGGGTTTACAGCTTTTACCTTGTCCTCAATAGCTTTCTTCTCTTCTGGAGTAAGGGCTTCTGGATTGGCTACTACTGTCTTAGAGGCTGGGGTAATCACATCGTCGCCCGCATTTGGTTTAGACGCTGCTTCTGCTGTCTTCGTCAAATCAGCTGCTGGAATAACCGCTGTCTTACCTGACGGTGTTGTAACTGTTGCGTTACCCTTATCATCTACTACTACCGTAGCTCCTGGGTTAACTTCTTTAACCTTATCCTCAATTGCTTTTTTCTCTTCTGGAGTTAAGCTATCTGGATTGGCTACTACTGTCTTAGAGGCTGGTGTAACTACATCGTCGCCTGCATTTGGTTTAGCAGCTGCTTCTGCTGTCTTCGTTAATGCTGATGCTGGAATAACTGCTGTCTTACCTGACGGTGTTGTAACAGTTGCATTACCCTTATCATCTACTACTACCGTAGCTCCTGGGTTAACGACTTTAACCTTATCCTCAATTGCTTTCTTCTCTTCTGGAGTAAGGGCTTCTGGATTTGCTACGACTGTCTTAGAGGCTGGTGTAACTACATCGTCGCCTGCATTTGGTTTAGCAGCTGCTTCTGCTGTCTTCGTTAATACTGATGCTGGAATAACAGCTGTTTTCTTACCATCTGCTGTTGTAACTGTTGCGTTACCCTTATCATCCACTACTACCGTAGCACCTGGGTTAACTTCTTTAACCTTATCCTCAATGGCTTTCTTCTCTTCTGGAGTAAGGGCTTCTGGATTGGCTACGACTGTCTTAGAGGCTGGTGTAACGACATCGTCGCCTGCATTTGGTTTAGCGGCTGCTTCTGCTGTCTTCGTTAATGCTGATGCTGGAATAACTGCTGTCTTACCTGACGGTGTTGTAACTGTTGCGTTACCTTTGTCATCTACTACCACCGTAGCACCTGGGTTTACAGCTTTTACCTTATCCTCAATCGCTTTCTTCTCTTCTGGAGTTAAGCTATCTGGATTGGCTACGACTGTCTTAGAGGCTGGGGTAATCACATCGTCGCCCGCATTTGGTTTAGACGCTGCTTCTGCTGTCTTCGTCAAATCAGCTGCTGGAATAACCGCTGTCTTACCTGACGGTGTTGTAAC
>NZ_JASHAR010000040.1:0-1997 GCF_047465045.1 Streptococcus mitis | reverse complement strand
ATACTTATGGCCAATAAACTCCTCAAATACAATAAGAGAACGACTCAAAATTAAAAAGCTAGAGTTCCGCTATTGGAAATCTCTAGCTTTTTTGTGGCTGTGAACTATTTTGTCTCAGGTTCTTTATAAATATGAATTATCTTTGTTTTGCTAATCTTAACTAATTGCTGGGCGGTTACGATTTATTCATTGTTTTTAAAAATGCCCAGTTACCAATTGATTTTGATCCGTATTCAAGCTCTATAAAATCTAGTAATTCATAATCGTTTTTTTCGTAGAATGAGGTATTTCTTGCTGTGCTGGTAATGAAACCTAAGTGTTTACAGCCTTTTGATTTGACATAGGGTTCAATTCCTTGTTTCAAAAATGTACTGCCTATTCCCTGTCCCTTACTTTCTATATTGACAGCTAAAGCCATCAAATACCAATCAAACTCTCCTGCTTGTTCTAAGTGCTTTTTGGAACGTTTTACAAAGTCAAAGTATTTAAAAAGATTTCGTGGTCGAATGTAGCGAAAAATGTTTGTTCCGCCATTTCGAAGATAGGATAGTATACAGAAATCCTTTTGTTGCAAAAGGGCGACTGCTAGTAATTCTCCATCTTGTTCCGCAACTAAACAGTTTCCTTTTTGAATATAGACTCTGGTAAGCATTGTTTGCATCGCTTCTACAAACGTAGAATAGGAATCAGGTTTCTTTAAATTATCAGTTATAATCGTTAAAAAGGGATAGTCAAGAAAAGACTTGGCTAATAGTTTTCCAATTTTTTCGTATTCTTCAAGTCTTGCCTCTCGATATATCATGTCTCCCATGCTTGTCTCCTTTGTTAGCCATAAAACCATGAATGATAGGATTTCAAGATAAAAAATGGAGATGATTTAAAAAGCAAGTTAGAACCCAACTCTGTGCTATAAGGTTCAATAGCTTTCAAATCTCTCCAAGATTTTATTTGGTCGGAATTGAAATTCCAATTAATTTTTCTGAATAGAGGGTTTTGATATTGGCCTCATCAATAGAGTCCTTATCAATTTTACGTTTCAAGAAAAATTCTTGAATAGCTTCGATTTCAGGTTCGCGGATAGCGCGGTGTTTGTTTGAGATGAGGATTTCATAGTGAAGCGGAGCTTGGGTAAAAATAACATCAGTATTTCCAGCAGAATAAACCTCAACAAGAGTTGCATCTGTACTTTCTAGCTGGCTTTTAACAAGTTGCGAGTGTGAGTTTGTCGTATTGATTAGCTTCATAACATTTCCTCCGATTTTCTAATTCTATTATAGCACTTTTTAAATAAAGTAGCTTGATTTAGTCAATCTTATGCTGTTTTTTCCAAGATTGGATGGCCCATTTATGGCTACCACGTTTGAGGTTTTCAATAGCCTCGTCAATAGGGAACCAGGCAATATGATTAAAGTCTTCTAGTGGTTTTTGAACTTCTTTGAAAGAGGTCGCTTCATAAAGGTAGGCAGGATTGTAGTAGTAGGTATCACGGTGACGAGAGTAGAAATATTCATCAGCTTGTCCATAATAGGTACCAATTTCAGCTGTGAATCCAAGTTCTTCAATCAACTCACGTTTTAGGGCCTCCTGATGATTTTCACCTGCTTCAATTTCGCCACCTGGTAAGAACCAAGCCCCATTAGGTGCTTGAACAAGAACAATTTGTTTTTGTTCAGCGTCAGGGATAACTGCATACACTCCATAGCGTGCAACATAGTCTGTATTCGCTTTTTTTTCTCCAAAAGTTGGGTTTGACATTGCATTTTCCTCATTATCTATTATCTTTATTATTATCTTAATGGACAAAGGCCGAGCTGTCAAGAATTTATAGTTATTTTAGTAAAAAGAGTCTGGGACAATAGTCCCTTATTTCCAAAAAAAGCAACGGATTTGCCGTTGCTTTTTTGCATGGTTACGATAGTCTTGGTAAAATAGAATTGCACAATAAACCATTTAGAAAGGCTATCCCATGCATATTCACTATAACACAAATCAAACAA
>NZ_JASHAR010000039.1:0-2072 GCF_047465045.1 Streptococcus mitis | reverse complement strand
TAGTGATAATAAATTGTTATCGGTAGGAGAATACTATGGAAATAAAAATAATTGATAAAATTCTATCTCAAAAATGTTTTTGGACAATTATTTTTACTTGTTGGGTTTTTATTGGAATTATAGTATCAATTTTTGATTCATCATTGAAAAATAATTATGTGTATGTTCTTGGTGTAAATTCTTTATTGTTAGCTCAAATCATCACATATCGAAACTTAATGAAAAAAGAAAGAAACGTTTCAACATCTATTTCAGGCACTAAAGTTAATGACCTTCCCCTGTTTTCAATACTTAGTAAAAATAGTGATTATTTAAATAAATGGTATAGCATATCTATTTGTTTTGCAATCGGTTTAATTTATTTCATTTCACTAATATTATTAAAAGTTCTTATCTGGAACGAATTAATTACAATCTATGGCGCTATTACTCTAATCCTAACTGTATTTATTGCAATACAATTGTATTTAAAGTATCTACTCTATATTCTTACCTTAAGAAAGATTTCAAAATTAGAGTTTACTACATTGACACCAGTTTCTCTACATAATCCATCTGAATCGGATTGGATAGTTAAATTTACCGATAGTATGAGTTCATTTAGTAATTATTTTGGAATTTTAGGTATTGCTTATACTGCTCTATTCTATTTAACCACTCCACTATCTGCTATTAAATTTACCGGAAATACATTAATAATAGATACACCTAATAACCTAGTATTCAAAATTACTTGGGGAATAATTTTTATACTGATTGGCTTTGGTTATTTAGTTTTTGACTATCTTTGGAAGAAATATATTAGAGAGATAATAAAAAAAATAAAAAGAATGCAACTGAAGGAATATGATATTACCGATTACAGTAATAAACAACTTAATAAAGATTATATTGAGCTATTTAAACTCTATAAAGATTCCCCGAACTTTCCACAGTTATTCAATGGAAAAATATTCAATCCGATAGGTTTCATCCCCATTTTGATAAATCTATATAGGTTACTTCAACCATTTTTATCACAAAATTAGTGTTGTTAAAAGAGCAGAGAATTCCAATCTCTGCTCTTTTATCTTAATAAATCCCCGCTCTTACCTTCGCTAATTTAATTGAATAATCAATAAAATAATTTAACCTTTCCATAGAGTGATTTTTTTCTAAAACTTCACATTGTTTTTTAATATCAAACTCAATTAACGAAACTTCATTTTTTATATGTTTTAACACACTATATTTATTCAATAAAATTTCTATATTAGTCACCTTATCTTTATTCTGAAGTCCCAATTTTTCTTTATTAGAGAGAAACTGTTCAAGGTAAACGTAACATAAATTTTTCCTACTTTTATTAATATCAAAATTATGATTCCCTTTGTATTTTATAGTGAACTCAGGATTAAAGTATGCTTCGCAATCATTTAGTAATTGAAATAAGTAGCCTAATTTATAACCAATAATTGCTAAATGTTGATTGTCTAATTCAGGATCATATGATTTCATGCCAATCACTAAACAATTTTGAATAACTTGTGAAGTTTGGTTATCTAAGATTTCTTTTATTTTATCAATACTTACATTCATATCAATATTCAATTCTTGTATTGTTCCTTGACACATTCTAATAATCATACGACTAAATACCCTAATTGTAGAATCATCAATTTCAGCTAATAATTCAATACACTTTCCTAATAAAAAAACTGTGATTACTAAGGCTTCATCAATAGAATATTGCTTATGTACTGTGTATATGCTATGCCTTTTATCGTCTTGATCAATAATATCATCAATAATAATAGAGGATTTATGAATTAACTCAATAGCTATTGCAGATTTATAAACTTTTTCATTTAGATTTTCAGAAAATAACTTATAGCCATAATATGTTAATAACGGTCTAAAACGGCTGCCATTCACTACTTGAAGTATCTCATGATATTGTACTGGTAGTTCAAACAGTATTGATTTAATCTCAGAATCAATCCGGAACAAAAAATCTTTTTCTTCACTATTTAACGTAATGATTGGTGTCTTTTCCATAGTATTCTCCTACCGATAACAATTTATTATCACTA
>NZ_JASHAR010000038.1:0-2251 GCF_047465045.1 Streptococcus mitis | reverse complement strand
CAAACATGGCATATTTAATCAGATGGTTCACCTCCTTTTCATCTAAACGAAGGAGATTCTCTTCACTTCCATATCCAGCATCTGCAACAATTGTTTTCAATTCATGCGGATAGGTTTCAAGTAAGGGTAGAAGAGTCTTGGTATCTGTCGCTTTCTTCCACACAAAACTATACTTGTTGGCATTGGCTTCAATCTTAGTACCATCAATAAACAGACAATCTAAGGTCACTAACTCTTCCATTTTTAAACGAAGATTGAGGTCCATGAAAAGATTACGTATGAGTTCTTCCATCCCTTCAGCGACTCGAAAACGATTGATGGTGCGATAGCTGACAACCAACGGTCCTGTTAGGTACTGCATAGCGAGATTTTCAATCATCATTTTTTCAATTTTTCGACCAGAGAAAATCCCTTGTGAATAGGCAAATAGAAGAGTAGCTATAAGCATTTTAGGGTGATAAGACGGACGAGCAAAGGCATGATAGAAAGCATGGAAGTGACAATCCTCCAAGGTATTCACCACTTTTTCAATAGTAAAGACAAGATGGTCCTGTAGCAAGAAAGAACTGATTTCTAGTGGTAAAGTTGTTTGATTTGTGTTATAGTGAATATGCATGGGATAGCCTTTCTAAATGGTTTATTGTGCAATTCTATTTTATCAAGACTATCGCAACCATGCAAAAAAGCAACGGCAAATCCGCTGCTTTTTTGGAGATAAGAGACTATTGTCCCAGACTCTAAACAGAAACACTACATTAAAGACTGCAAATTGCGCTTAAAAATGATATAATGGTAAAGTTATATAGTCCCGATAAGATGGTAGGTATTTATAACTAAGAGTTTTCCTATCAGTACTTTGTAACTCTATAACACTATTTTTAAGGGGGGACATTTTTATGTCAGAACGTAAATTATTCACGTCTGAATCTGTATCTGAGGGGCATCCAGATAAGATTGCAGACCAAATTTCAGATGCGATTTTGGATGCTATTTTAGCTAAGGATCCAGAGGCGCACATTGCTGCTGAGACAGCTGTCTATACTGGTTCAGTCCACGTTTTTGGTGAAATTTCTACAAATGCCTATGTGGATATTAATCGTGTGGTTCGTGACACCATTGCAGAGATTGGTTACACCAATCCAGAGTATGGTTTTTCTGCTGAGACGGTGGGAGTTCATCCGTCACTTGTTGAGCAGTCACCAGATATCGCTCAAGGGGTTAACGAAGCCTTGGAGGTTCGTGGAAATGCTGATCAAGATCCACTGGATTTGATTGGTGCTGGAGACCAAGGTCTCATGTTTGGATTTGCAGTGGATGAAACAGAAGAGCTTATGCCTTTGCCAATTTCACTAAGCCACAAGTTGGTTCGTCGTTTAGCAGAACTTCGTAAGTCTGGGGAAATTAGCTATCTTCGCCCAGACGCAAAATCACAAGTTACAGTTGAGTACGATGAAAATGATCGTCCAGTACGTGTGGACATAGTCGTGATTTCAACTCAGCACGATCCAGAAGTCAGCAATGAACAAATTCACAATGATGTGATTAACAAGGTTATCAAGGAAGTGATTCCAGCTTCTTATTTGGATGAGCAAACAAAATTCTTCATCAATCCGACTGGTCGCTTTGTAATCGGTGGACCTCAAGGGGACTCAGGTTTGACTGGTCGTAAGATTATCGTGGATACCTATGGTGGCTACTCTCGTCATGGGGGCGGTGCCTTCTCTGGTAAGGATGCGACTAAGGTGGACCGTTCTGCGTCATATGCGGCTCGCTATATTGCCAAGAATATCGTTGCAGCGGGTTTGGCTAAGAAGGCAGAAGTACAGTTGGCCTACGCTATCGGTGTTGCGCAGCCTGTTTCTGTTCGTATCGATACTTTCGGTACAGGAACAGTAGCTGAAAGCAAGCTTGAAAAAGCGGCTCGTCAAATCTTTGACCTTCGCCCTGCAGGAATTATCCAAATGTTGGATCTTAAACGTCCAATTTACCGTCAAACAGCGGCTTATGGACATATGGGACGTACAGATATTGACCTTCCCTGGGAGCGTCTCGATAAGGTAGATGCTTTGAAAGAAGCAGTAAAATAGATAAGAAGAGCCTGGGACAATAGTCTCTTGTCTTCAAAAAAAAGCAACGGATTTGCCGTTGCTTTTTTGCATGGTTGCGATAGTCTTGGTAAAATAGAATTGCTTAATAAACCATTTAGAAAGGCTATCCCATGCATATTCACTATAACACAAATCAAACAACT
>NZ_JASHAR010000037.1:0-4051 GCF_047465045.1 Streptococcus mitis | reverse complement strand
CCTTTCCGGGGTTTAGTGCCGCAGCTAACGCATTAAGCACTCCGCCTGGGGAGTACGACCGCAAGGTTGAAACTCAAAGGAATTGACGGGGGCCCGCACAAGCGGTGGAGCATGTGGTTTAATTCGAAGCAACGCGAAGAACCTTACCAGGTCTTGACATCCCTCTGACCGCTCTAGAGATAGAGTTTTCCTTCGGGACAGAGGTGACAGGTGGTGCATGGTTGTCGTCAGCTCGTGTCGTGAGATGTTGGGTTAAGTCCCGCAACGAGCGCAACCCCTATTGTTAGTTGCCATCATTCAGTTGGGCACTCTAGCGAGACTGCCGGTAATAAACCGGAGGAAGGTGGGGATGACGTCAAATCATCATGCCCCTTATGACCTGGGCTACACACGTGCTACAATGGCTGGTACAACGAGTCGCAAGCCGGTGACGGCAAGCTAATCTCTTAAAGCCAGTCTCAGTTCGGATTGTAGGCTGCAACTCGCCTACATGAAGTCGGAATCGCTAGTAATCGCGGATCAGCACGCCGCGGTGAATACGTTCCCGGGCCTTGTACACACCGCCCGTCACACCACGAGAGTTTGTAACACCCGAAGTCGGTGAGGTAACCGTAAGGAGCCAGCCGCCTAAGGTGGGATAGATGATTGGGGTGAAGTCGTAACAAGGTAGCCGTATCGGAAGGTGCGGCTGGATCACCTCCTTTCTAAGGATAAGGAACTGCGCATTGGTCTTGTTTAGTCTTGAGAGGTCTTGTGGGGCCTTAGCTCAGCTGGGAGAGCGCCTGCTTTGCACGCAGGAGGTCAGCGGTTCGATCCCGCTAGGCTCCATTGGTGAGAGATCACCAAGTAATGCACATTGAAAATTGAATATCTATATCAAATAGTAACAAGAAAATAAACCGAAAACGCTGTAGTATTAATAAGAGTTTATGACTGAAAGGTCAGAAAAATAAGGTTAAGTTAATAAGGGCGCACGGTGGATGCCTTGGCACTAGGAGCCGAAGAAGGACGTGACAAACGACGATATGCCTTGGGTAGCTGTAAGTAAGCGATGATCCAGGGATTTCCGAATGGGGGAACCCAACAGGTACTACCTGTTACCCGCATCTGTTAAGGATGTGAGGAGGAAGACGCAGTGAACTGAAACATCTAAGTAGCTGCAGGAAGAGAAAGCAAAAGCGATTGCCTTAGTAGCGGCGAGCGAAACGGCAGAAGGGCAAACCGAAGAGTTTACTCTTCGGGGTTGTAGGACTGCAATGTGGACTCAAAGATTATAGAAGAATGATTTGGGAAGATCAGCCAAAGAGAGTAATAGCCTCGTATTTAAAATAGTCTTTGTACCTAGCAGTATCCTGAGTACGGCGGGACACGAGAAATCCCGTCGGAATCTGGGAGGACCATCTCCCAACCCTAAATACTCCCTAGTGACCGATAGTGAACCAGTACCGTGAGGGAAAGGTGAAAAGCACCCCGGGAGGGGAGTGAAATAGAACCTGAAACCGTGTGCCTACAACAAGTTCGAGCCCGTTAATGGGTGAGAGCGTGCCTTTTGTAGAATGAACCGGCGAGTTACGTTATGATGCGAGGTTAAGTTGAAGAGACGGAGCCGTAGGGAAACCGAGTCTGAATAGGGCGGATTAGTATCATGACGTAGACCCGAAACCATGTGACCTACCCATGAGCAGGTTGAAGGTGCGGTAAGACGCACTGGAGGACCGAACCAGGGCACGTTGAAAAGTGCTTGGATGACTTGTGGGTAGCGGAGAAATTCCAAACGAACTTGGAGATAGCTGGTTCTCTCCGAAATAGCTTTAGGGCTAGCGTCGACATTAGAGATTCTTGGAGGTAGAGCACTGTTTGGGTGAGGGGTCCATCCCGGATTACCAATCTCAGATAAACTCCGAATGCCAATGAATTATGGTCGGCAGTCAGACTGCGAGTGCTAAGATCCGTAGTCGAAAGGGAAACAGCCCAGACCACCAGCTAAGGTCCCAAAATAATTGTTAAGTGGAAAAGGATGTGGGGTTGCACAGACAACTAGGATGTTAGCTTAGAAGCAGCTATTCATTCAAAGAGTGCGTAATAGCTCACTAGTCGAGTGACCCTGCGCCGAAAATGTACCGGGGCTAAAACAATTTACCGAAGCTGTGGATACCTTTATAGGTATGGTAGGAGAGCGTTCTATGTGTGATGAAGGTATACCGTGAGGAGTGCTGGAACGCATAGAAGTGAGAATGCCGGTATGAGTAGCGAAAGACAGGTGAGAATCCTGTCCACCGTAAGACTAAGGTTTCCAGGGGAAGGCTCGTCCGCCCTGGGTTAGTCGGGACCTAAGGAGAGACCGAAAGGTGTATCCGATGGACAACAGGTTGATATTCCTGTACTAGAGTATGTAGTGATGGAGGGACGCAGTAGGCTAACTAAAGCAGACGATTGGAAGTGTCTGTCTAAGCAGTGAGGTGTGATAGGAGTCAAATGCTTATATCTGTAACATTGAGCTGTGATGGGGAGCGAAGTTTAGTAGCGAAGTTAGTGACGTCACACTGCCAAGAAAAGCTTCTAGCGTTTAAACATACTCTACCCGTACCGCAAACCGACACAGGTAGTCGAGGCGAGTAGCCTCAGGTGAGCGAGAGAACTCTCGTTAAGGAACTCGGCAAAATGACCCCGTAACTTCGGGAGAAGGGGTGCTGACTTTAAGTCAGCCGCAGTGAATAGGCCCAAGCAACTGTTTATCAAAAACACAGCTCTCTGCTAAATCGTAAGATGATGTATAGGGGGTGACGCCTGCCCGGTGCTGGAAGGTTAAGAGGAGTGCTTAGCGTAAGCGAAGGTATGAATTGAAGCCCCAGTAAACGGCGGCCGTAACTATAACGGTCCTAAGGTAGCGAAATTCCTTGTCGGGTAAGTTCCGACCCGCACGAAAGGCGTAATGATTTGGGCACTGTCTCAACGAGAGACTCGGTGAAATTTTAGTACCTGTGAAGATGCAGGTTACCCGCGACAGGACGGAAAGACCCCATGGAGCTTTACTGCAGTTTGATATTGAGTGTCTGTACCACATGTACAGGATAGGTAGGAGTCTATGAGATCGGGACGCCAGTTTCGAAGGAGACGATGTTGGGATACTACCCTTGTGTTATGGCCACTCTAACCCGGATAGGTGATCCCTATCGGAGACAGTGTCTGACGGGCAGTTTGACTGGGGCGGTCGCCTCCTAAAAGGTAACGGAGGCGCCCAAAGGTTCCCTCAGAATGGTTGGAAATCATTCGCAGAGTGTAAAGGTATAAGGGAGCTTGACTGCGAGAGCTACAACTCGAGCAGGGACGAAAGTCGGGCTTAGTGATCCGGTGGTTCCGTATGGAAGGGCCATCGCTCAACGGATAAAAGCTACCCTGGGGATAACAGGCTTATCTCCCCCAAGAGTTCACATCGACGGGGAGGTTTGGCACCTCGATGTCGGCTCGTCGCATCCTGGGGCTGTAGTCGGTCCCAAGGGTTGGGCTGTTCGCCCATTAAAGCGGCACGCGAGCTGGGTTCAGAACGTCGTGAGACAGTTCGGTCCCTATCCGTCGCGGGCGTAGGAAATTTGAGAGGATCTGCTCCTAGTACGAGAGGACCAGAGTGGACTTACCGCTGGTGTACCAGTTGTCTTGCCAAAGGCATCGCTGGGTAGCTATGTAGGGAAGGGATAAACGCTGAAAGCATCTAAGTGTGAAACCCACCTCAAGATGAGATTTCCCATGATTATATATCAGTAAGAGCCCTGAGAGATGATCAGGTAGATAGGTTAGAAGTGGAAGTGTGGCGACACATGTAGCGGACTAATACTAATAGCTCGAGGACTTATCCAAAGTAACTGAGAATATGAAAGCATAAGGTTTTCTTAATTTGAATAGATATTCAATTTTGAGTAGGTATTACTCAGAGTTAAGTGACGATAGCCTAGGAGATACACCTGTACCCATGCCGAACACAGAAGTTAAGCCCTAGAACGCCGGAAGTAGTTGGGGGTTGCCCCCTGTGAGATATGGAAGTCGCTTAGCTTTA
>NZ_JASHAR010000036.1:0-6058 GCF_047465045.1 Streptococcus mitis | reverse complement strand
TCTGATAAGTTTCTTTATGCTCACTATCCACCTCTGAAAGTTTATCAGCGATAATCTGAGCTTCTTCGCCAGCTTTTTCAGGATCTAGCCAAGTGTGAGGATCATAGAGCGTTTTTTCATCAACTCCATCACCTGCTTCCACATCTTCTAGACCAGGGACACGATCCAATGTCATTCCTTCTGAAGCCTCTAAAACCTTAACTTTGGATTTTTTTAGATTGGGATCCAGACTTCCTGCCCAAGATTCGAGCGTATGCGAATGATAAACAAAGACATCTGCATCATAGATGGCTGCAATATCATTTGCTGAAGGTTCGAAGGAGTGAATTCCGCTACTTGACTGAATCATTCGAACATCATTCAAGTCACCAGATACTTCCTTGACCATGGCATAGATAGGATAAAAACTGGTTACAATTTTCATCCCTTTACCTGACTGGCTTTCCTTTTGACCACAAGCAGCTAATACCAGAGCCAATACACTGGTCATCAATACTAAAATCGTCCTCTTTTTCACTATAACTCCTTAACTAGTGTTTAACCATTTAATTAACTAGTAAATAGTTTATCTTTATTTAGAAAATATGTCAAGAATTTTTACACAATTTCATAAAAAAGAGAACAGAATCCATATTCTGCTCCCTTTTTATCTTCTATAATAGTTGTATAGTTACTTACTCTCCTTTAACAAGACTAATAGCTTTTCAGCTTCCGCCATAATAGTATTGTTGTCCTGAGAACCAAATAACAGGTTATTTTTTAATCCTGTGAGAGTTTCGTTGGCATTGGACTTAAGAATTGGATCCTGAATCTTTTTAAGTAACTCTTCCGCCTCTCTCAGTTTTTCTTCAACCTTTTCAGTTTCAACCTGAGGTTCCTCTGGTTCCGATGGTGATTCTTCTTCTGATTCCTCTGGTTCTTTTGGTTTTGGAGATTCTGCTTTCTCATTTTTCGGTTTTTCTTCGCGAGGTTTTTCCTCCTCAATTTTTTCTGACTGAGGTTTCTCCTCTGTTGGTTTCTCTGTTTGATTGTTAGCAGCTTGACTATTGTGGTTTCTTTGAACATGGTCGCTCGCATTGCCCCAACCACTATCTGAATGCGGACGTTCGTTTGGATGTTCGACATAATACTTCACAGTTTCAAATAGCTCTTCTAAAGTATACCCCTTAGGTGCCTCATAAAGTCCTTCGTCAAACCACTCAAATTTGATGTTATGGTAATGGTCATAATGAGGTATAATCAAACTTCCATTTTTAACTTCCACAGTATGTTGGAGATTGTAAGGCATACGATCAAGTGGTACCTTCTTAGCTGCTTTTACTCGATTGTAAATCGCTTCTGCTCCCTTAGCCTCAGTATTTCCTGAGCTTTGATGATTTGTTGAAGGAGGCGTCAAACCTTTCTCTTTAGCATAAGCCTGGGCTGCCGCTCTTTCAGCTTCAGACAAACTATCTTTCTTTATCCAATGACTGTGGGTCATATGAGGAGTTACATAGGCATCCCCCTCATCACTTGTGATATCACGAGGATCAAAGATATAACCGTCTTCTGTTGTATACTTACCTGCCAACTTGGCTACTTGAATCTCATCATCTGTGTAAGCTATTTGTGCATTTGGTTTTCCTAAATGTTCTGGATGACGAATCGGCGCTAGAAAAGCAAGGATATCATCAACTAACTTGACCTTATCACTTGACTCATCGTTGAGACGTTCCAATAGTCTATCCAAAGAGTCAAAATCAGCTTGGCGCCCTTTATTGGAAATCAAATCTTGATGAACTGTTGCTAGTAAATCATAAGCTTTGTTGTAAAATTTTTGATCAGCAGATGCAAGATTGGTTTTCTTAGCTCCTAACTCATGAGACAAACTTTCTTGTTTGGCAAGTTTATCATCAATGGCTGCAACAGTTTCTGCTGAAAGTTCCTTGGCAGAAATATAACGCGAAATTCCATTCTCTTCGAAGACATAGCCATCAACCACCTTTCGAATCACCTGTTTTACCAATTTTCCATCAATTGGATTGCTTGGAGTTGGTTTAGGATTTGGTACAGGTTGTGGACTTGGTATTGGGGTAGGCTCTGGAGCAGGAATTGGTTTTGGAAGGCTTGGAGTCGGAATTGGTTTTAATTCTTTACCACCTGCAGTAGTATGATTTCCTTGATAATTTTCTGAAATCATTCTTGCAATCTTCTGCTCTAAATCAGACATTTGAGAATAAGGGATAAAGTGATAATGATCTCCATGTGGCACTGCAACACCATTCGCAGTTTTTCTTGTAATCTGCGCTGGATCAAAAACAAGTCCATCTGATTCCACATGTCGTTGGCTAAGCGGTAAGGCATAAAGCTGTTTCAAGAGACTGGATACGTCTTCACTTGGACTTGCTTGATAACTATTATCCACTTGTGGGCTAACACTTGGAGTCCATCTTCTGGTATTTGCTTCAACATTGCTTTGATTCGTTTGTCCATATGAACTACTATTCGGTGTCTCTGATGAGCTACTGCTAGAAGAATTTGTCGAAGGACGATAGCCAACTGAGCTTGGTTGATTACCTTTTCCAGATAAGAAGGCTCGAGCTGCAGCTAATTCACTGGCAGACAAGTCACTCTTAGGAATATAGTGGAAATGATTGCCATGAGGAACGATATAGGCATCGCCTGTATCTTCTATAATATCAGACGCATTAAAGATATAACCATCATCCGTTGTATAGCGCCCTTGAGCTCTAGCAGCGACTACCGCATTATCGTTAGAACCTCCTCCGTGATTACTACTGTGTTCTTGCTTCTGACGAGTGATTTCTTCTTTTGAGCGAACGTTATCAGCATGTGCTGCGTCCTTTAGATAGACATAATACTTACCATCTACCTTAATCACATAGCCACCCTTGATTTCATTGACAATGTCTGAATCCTTCAACTGATAATTTGGATCTTTCATCAGCAGTTCTTCACTAATGATAGCATCATAAGGAACCTTGCCATTATAGTAGTGATAATGGTCTCCATGAGAAGTCACATAACCTTGATCCGTAATCTTGATAACGATTTGCTCGGCATTAATACCTTCTTTTTTACTGACTTCATCAGGTGTCAAAGTCTCTGCCTTTTGGCTTGGTTGGTTACCATCGATGTATGAAACACGGTTATTTTCTTTTACAGTTTGAGCTTGATGCAAACCTAGTTCATAAGCACAGACACTTAAAACAAGTGCTGCTGCTGATCCAGCTAGATATTTTTTATTGATTTTCATAATCTCCTCTTTTCTTAACTCTATTTGATTCACTATAAAACAATAAACCAGTTAATTAACTAGTTAATATTTTACTCCTTTTAGTACTGCTTGTCAAGAATTTTTCGTATATACATAATAAAAATGAAAGCCTCTTTATCGAGACTCCCATTTTTCATTAGTTTGTTTTTTCCTTATTTACAGGTGAAGGATTACTACCCTTTAACAACGCAAGTAATTTTTCTGCTTCTGCCATGATACCATTATTATCCATGGTTTGGAGACTCAAATTATTTCGTAAACCAGCTAGGGTTTCTGTCGCATTGCCTTTCAGACTAGCATCCGTTACTTTAGCAAGTAAAGCTTCTGCTTCTTTGAGCTTGGCTTCTACTTTTTCAGTCTCTACTTGAGGGACTTCTGGCTCAGCAGGTGTTTCCTCTACTGGTTCTTCATCCGCTTTGAAGTTCTTTTTGGGATCTTCACTGTGGTCTTTCTTACCTAAGACATGCTCGCTGGCATTGCCCCATCCATCATTAGAATGTGGACGTTCGTCAGGATGTTCAACATAATACTTAATCGTTGCAAATAAATCTTCCAACGTATAACCATTTGGAGCTTTGTATGAGTGATCATCAAACCAAGCAAATTTAATGTTATGGTAATGATCCTTATGAGGAATGATTAAATTACCATTTTTAACTTCTACTGTATGCTCAACCATGTATGGAAGTCGAACGAGTGGAATTCGTTTTTCCCCTTTCACACGATTGTAAATAGCCGCTGCACTATCTCCAGTTGGATTTGCTTGAGCATCTGCGTCTGCTGACGGAGGTAGAATTCCTTTTTCTTTAGTATAAGATTGAGCTGCAGCTTTTTCCTTATCAGAAAGGCTGTCTTTTCCAATCCAGTGACTATGTCCCATATGAGGCGTTACATAGGCATCTCCTTCATCACTGATAATATCATGTTCGTCAAAAATGTAACCATCTGAAGTTGTATACTTATCAGCTAATTGAGCAATGCGGACTTCATTTTCGGTATACTCAATCTGAGAATTTGGTTTGCCAAGTCGCTCTGGATGAGTAATTGGTGCTAGGAATGCCAATAAATCATCTACCAATTTTCCTTTATTAGAAGATTCATCATTCAAGCGTTCTGCTAATTTGTCTAAGGCTTGGAAATCAGAAACGCGACCTTTATTTTCAGACAAGGCTTTATGAGCCTCAGCCAACAGATTATATGCTTTATCATAAAATTCTTGGTCACGAGGAGCAACTTTTTCTTTTTTAGCAGTTAAAGCGTGTGATACACTCTCTTGTTTTGATAACTTGCTTTCAAGATTTTTAACAGTTTCAGATGGTAAATCTTTCGCAAAAACATAGCGTGAGATTCCTTTTTCTTCGAAAACATATCCTTCTCCAACTTTTCGTACCAGTTGACTAACCAAAGAAGAATTTGAGTCTATTTTAGGATTTGGAGTAGGAGCCGGCTTTACAATAGGTTTCAAAGGTTTTAAGCTAAGAGCTGGCAAAACAGGAGATGGAATTGGTTTTGGAAGGCTTGGAGTCGGAATTGGTTTTAATTCTTTACCACCTGCAGTAGTATGATTTCCTTGATAATTTTCAGAAATCATTCTTGCAATCTTCTGCTCTAAATCAGACATTTGAGAATAAGGGATAAAGTGATAATGATCTCCATGTGGCACTGCAACACCATTCGCAGTTTTTCTTGTAATCTGCGCTGGATCAAAAACAAGTCCATCTGATTCCACATGTCGTTGGCTAAGCGGTAAGGCATAAAGCTGTTTCAAGAGACTGGATACGTCTTCACTTGGACTTGCTTGATAACTATTATCCACTTGTGGGCTAACACTTGGAGTCCATCTTCTGGTATTTGCTTCAACATTGCTTTGATTCGTTTGTCCATATGAACTACTATTCGGTGTCTCTGATGAGCTACTGCTAGAAGAATTTGTCGAAGGACGATAGCCAACTGAGCTTGGTTGATTACCTTTTCCAGATAAGAAGGCTCGAGCTGCAGCTAATTCACTGGCAGACAAGTCACTCTTAGGAATATAGTGGAAATGATTGCCATGAGGAACGATATAGGCATCGCCTGTATCTTCTATAATATCAGACGCATTAAAGATATAACCATCATCCGTTGTATAG
Source organism: Streptococcus mitis (assembly GCF_047465045.1). Lineage (GTDB taxonomy): Bacteria > Bacillota > Bacilli > Lactobacillales > Streptococcaceae > Streptococcus > Streptococcus mitis_DT. Next base: position 652 of record NZ_JASHAR010000036.1, on the reverse strand, counting down.
CGCCCTTGAGCTCTAGCAGCGACTACCGCATTATCGTTAGAACCTCCTCCGTGATTACTACTGTGTTCTTGCTTCTGACGAGTGATTTCTTCTTTTGAGCGAACGTTATCAGCATGTGCTGCGTCCTTTAGATAGACATAATACTTACCATCTACCTTAATCACATAGCCACCCTTGATTTCATTGACAATGTCTGAATCCTTCAACTGATAATTTGGATCTTTCATCAGCAGTTCTTCACTAATGATAGCATCATAAGGAACCTTGCCATTATAGTAGTGATAATGGTCTCCATGAGAAGTCACATAACCTTGATCCGTAATCTTGATAACGATTTGCTCGGCATTAATACCTTCTTTTTTACTGACTTCATCAGGTGTCAAAGTCTCTGCCTTTTGGCTTGGTTGGTTACCATCGATGTATGAAACACGGTTATTTTCTTTTACAGTTTGAGCTTGATGCAAACCTAGTTCATAAGCACAGACACTTAAAACAAGTGCTGCTGCTGATCCAGCTAGATATTTTTTATTGATTTTCATTCTTTCCTCACTTTAATTCTTCTGCTAAAATACTCATATTGTCTTCTAGGTTTTCTAAATAAGTCTTGTCATTTTGTGGGTCTGCCTCTAAAGGATTCAGAGTTTTAAGCCCC
>NZ_JASHAR010000035.1:0-7377 GCF_047465045.1 Streptococcus mitis | reverse complement strand
TACTTATGGCCAATAACCTCCTCAAATACAATAAGAGAACGACTCAAAATTAAAAAGCTAGAGTTCCGCTATTGGAAATCTCTAGCTTTTTTGTGGCTGAGAACTATTTTGTCTCAGGTTCTTTTTTTGGAGCTTTTTTCGTTTTGTCACTATTTTGATGGAATTGATTTGATCATCTGTTTTTTTAATATAGAATCTAACTTGACAAAAGCGTTTGTTCATCATATAATTAAATGAATAAAATATTGAACAAAAGAGGCTGAGGATATGTTATCAGAAAAACAATTTAATCTTTTACGTTTTTTGTTGCTTCACAAAGATGAAAACTTTACACAGAGACAATTGGCTGAACAGCTAGACATCGCTGTGGGGACAGTGAATAATCTTCTCAAGGAATGTAAAGTAAAGAAGTGGATTAGCGAGGGAAATAACTTAACTGACATAGGAGAGGAGGCTTTAGCTCCGTATCAAGTGAAGAATGCCATTATCATGGCAGCGGGTATGAGTAGCCGTTTTGCACCTTTGTCTTATGAATTACCAAAAGGATTGCTTCAAGTCAAAGGTGAGCGTTTGATTGAGAGAGAAATCAAGCAGTTGAAAGAAGCTGGGATAGAGGATATTACTATTATTGTAGGCTATCTGCAGGAAAAAATGTTCTATCTAGCAGAAAAATTTGGTGTTAAAATCGTTGTAAATAATGATTACTACAAGTACAATAACTGTTCTTCTCTCATGCTAGTCAGAGACCAGCTTTCTAACACTTACATTTGCTCGTCGGATAATTATTTTGTGGAAAATCCGTTTGAACGATATATTTATAGAGGGTATTATTCTACTATATTTGCAGAAGGGGACACAGACGAATACTGCGCTAAGGAGGACTCCAATCACACGATTATTGATGTTCAAATCGGTGGAACGAATACTTGGGCTATGGTGGGGCATGTTTATTTTGATCGCGCATTTAGTGAAAAATTCGTAGACATTTTAGAAACTGAATTTAAGCACGAACCATATCGCGAACAGCTCTGGGAAGACTATTATAGCCGTCATGTCAAGGAGCTTCCTTTGGAAGCTCGGCATTATTCAGCAGATATTGTTAAGGAGTTTGATTCACTAGATGAGTTGCGTCAGTTTGATGAACACTATTTGGTGAATACGAATTCGGAAATCATTGATAATATCTGTAAGACATTGGGATGTGTGGCTTCAGATATTGTCAATATCAAACCTCTAAAAGATGGTCTAACCAATACTTCGTTTTCATTTGACTGCCTAGGGAAGAGATATGTCTATCGTCATCCTGGTAGGGGAACGGAGAATTACATTGATCGAACTAGTGAAGCGGCTTCCATGGAAATTGCTGCAAAATTAAAGATTGATCGTACTTTTGTCGCTATGAACAAGTATGAGGGCTGGAAAATTTCAGAATTTATTCCCAATGCCAAGCAACTAGATTATGATAATTGGGATAATGTAGCAAAAGCAATGGAGCTTTTGAGACGCTTGCACCAATCTGGAGAAAAAACGGATCATTCCTTTGATCAATTTGAGGGTATTGATGATTTTAGACAAAAATTAAAAGCCAGCAATCGTTTTGAATTTGATGGGCTTGAAGAGTTGGATAAGAATATCTCAGTTCTCGAGAAGTTTTTACAAGAAGATCAAGCGAAAAAGGTTCTCTGCCATGGAGATTCTTATAGCCCGAATTTCTTGTTGAATGAAGCTGGAGAAATGAGCTTGATTGATTGGGAATATTCTGGTATGGGAGATCCAGCAGGAGATTTAGGAACCTTTATTGGATGTTCAAATTATACAGTAGAAGAAGCTGGAAAGGTACTTGAAATCTATCTACAAGAAGCTCCAGACAAGAAAACCAAACGCCACTACTTGGCCTATGTATCAGTGACTTCATATTATTGGTTTTTGTGGGCCTTGTTCCAAGAAAGCGTTGGGAAACCAGTAGGTGAATTTCTTTATATCTGGTATCGTTATACCAAGCAGTATGGAAAACTTGCATTAGATTTATACTTAGAGGAGAATTGAGATGAAACCGACATCAGAAATTGAAGAATTAGTGGCAAATGAAACGAAAAGAAGGCTAGAAGAAATGGAATCACCAAACTATGTGTTTGCTCAGCCATTTTTAAAAAGTGACTTTACTATAGTCATCGTCTTAGTTCTAATTAACCTTATTCTGATTATTCTAGCCATGACAGGAGGTATTCAATAAAATGTCTAAGATGAATGACTTTATTCAACAGGAGACCATAACGGGAATTGTTCCCATGACCAACAAGGATTGTCAGTATTCTTTCTGGGATCTCTTCCTGTCAACAAGTGGTTTTGCCATTGCAACTTGGTGTTATACCCAAGGAGCCTATGTGGCTCAATATTTGACCTTTAATCAAATGTTGATTAATATTTTTAGTTTCAACATTATCTGGGTTTTTATCGAATGCCTCCCAATTTTGTTTGCAGTTAAGTATGGAATTGATTTGTGGATTTGGTTGAGGGCTGTCTTAGGAAAAAAAGGGGTAGCCCTGCTATCAACCATTATTAGCTTGGCTAACTTTGGCTGGTACGCCGTTGCAGCTAATCTTTTTGCCAATTCTATGATCCACTTGGGAAATAATTTTGGACTTGGTTTAGACAAGGGAGTATGGACACCGATTTTAGGTACTCTCTGTGTTCTTCTTGGAACGTTGATTGCTCTTGGAGGTCCAGAAGTAATCAAATGGACCAATCGATTTTTGGTTATCGCCCTGTTGATTGTCGGTCTGATTATCGTTGGAATCTGTTTTGTAGCTGTTCCTATAACTGACATTATGAACATTCAACCAGCTACCCAAGGAGATTTGACGCCATTAGAACGTTTTATGCTCTCTGGGGAAGGAAATGTTGCCTTTGCTTTCTCTTGGTCTACACAGGCATTGGTTTTACCACGTTTAGCAAAATCAGAACGCAGTGGTTATTGGGCTACAGCCTTATCATACGGAGTTGTGGCTCCATTCTTCGTTGCGACTGGTGGGGTGATGGCTCTAGCCATGTTTGTTAAAACAGGTGTCTATGAAAGTGACCCAACGACGATGCTTTCAACTCTAAGCACTCCAGCCTTTGCACTCCTAAGTCTACTACTAGTAGCCTTTGCCAATATTGGAACCCAAGGGACAGGATCATACGTGAACTGTATGATTGTAAAAAGTGGGATGCCTAAAGTAAGTTATAAGCTAATGGTTTGGATTGCCATGATTTACGTGAGTCTACTCAGCATCTGGGGAGGAGTGGAAGAGTATTTCGGATCCTTCATCTCCCTAGCTGCTTATATTCAGGGGCCAATTATTGGTATGATTGTTGTCGATTACTTTATCTTAAGAAAACGAAAACTCGACTTGCGTTCAGCCTACTTCCTTGAAGGTCATGACGCTTACGAGTTTACTAAGGGATTTAACTTGGTTGGCTTGTCTTGTGTATTTATCTCTTTATTGGTAGCAGTACTATTTGTTTACAACCCTGTAACAGCACAAATTCAAAGTCCAATTTTCTTAGTCACAACGGGTAGTGGTTTTACGGCGATATTCGGAGGCCTATTATACTGGCTAGCTAGCTTAACTCCTTTAAAACGCTATATGATCAAGGATAGAGATTCCGTTACGATTTAAGGATAGAGGATTGATTAGAAATACTTGAGTATGCCCCTTGCTGGAGGCTTTAGAAAATCTTTATTGATACGGTAGAATAGGCTGAGCAGGTACTTGAAATTTCTGTAGAAGAAATTCCAAACGTGAAAACGAAATACAGCTATCTAGCTCAGGTGTTTGGAACGTCATACTATTACTCTTTTGTGAGGATTATTTCAGGAGAGCGTCTGTAAATCTATTAGGGTAGGGAAGTTTTTCTATATTTGGTATCACTATAGTGGGCAGTATGGTCAACTAAAATTAATTTTTAGTCGGAGGCCTAACAAAATGAGAATTGGTATTGAACTTGAGCAATTAGTTGTAGGTGAAACTAAAAAATGCAAACCTTAATCTATGTATATTTATCTCCCCTTTCATAAAAGTTTATTTTACATAAGTAATTGATATGATTCTAGTCAATCATATTCTGATTATCCTAGCCATAACAGGAGGTATTCAATAAAATGTCCAAGATGAATGACTTCATTCAACAGGAGACGATAACGGGAATCGTTCCCATGACCAACAAGGATCGTCAGTATTCTTTCTGGGATCTCTTCTTATCGACAAGTGGTTTTGCCATTGCAACTTGGTGTTATACCCAAGGAGCCTATGTGGCTCAATATTTGACCTTTAATCAAATGTTGATTAATATTTTTAGTTTCAACATTATCTGGGTTTTTATCGAATGTCTCCCAATTTTGTTTGCAGTTAAATATGGAATTGATTTATGGATTTGGTTGAGAGCTGTTCTAGGTAGAAAAGGGGTAGCTGTTCTATCAACTGTGATTAGTTTGGCAAATTTTGGTTGGTACGCCGTTACCGCCAATCTTTTTGCCAGCTCCATGATTCATTTGGGAAATAATTTTGGACTTGGTTTAGATAAGGGAGTATGGGCACCGATTCTAGGCACTCTCTGTGTTCTCCTTGGAACGCTGATTGCTCTTGGGGGTCCAGAGGTGATTAAAGGTACTAATCGCTTTCTAGTGGTAGCCTTGTTATTTGTTGGGCTAATCATCGTTGGAATTTGTTTTGTTGCGGTTCCGATTAGTGATATTATGAATGTCCAACCTGCTATTCAAGAAAATTTGACACCGATTGAACGTTTTATGATGTCAGGGGAAGGAAATGTGGCCGTAGCCTTTTCTTGGTCTACACAAGCCTTTGTCTTACCACGTTTGGCAAAATCAGAACGTAGTGGCTATTGGGCTACAGCCTTGTCATACGGGGTTGTTGCGCCATTCTTTGCTGCGACAGGTGGGGTGATGGCTCTAGCCATGTTTGTTAAAACAGGTGTCTATGAAAGTGACCCAACGACGATGCTTTCAACTCTGAGCACTCCTGCCTTTGCGCTTTTAAGTTTACTACTGGTAGCTTTTGCTAATATTGGAACTCAGGGTACAGGATCGTACGTGAACTGTATGATTGTAAAAAGTGGGATGCCCAAAGTAAGCTATAAACTAATGGTTTGGATTGCCATGATTTATGTGAGCCTACTCACCATCTGGGGAGGAGTGGATGAATACTTCGGTTCCTTCATCTCGCTGGCTGCCTATATTCAAGGTCCCATCATCGGAATGATCGTTGTTGACTACTTTATCTTAAGAAAACGAAAACTCGATTTGCGTTCAGCCTATTCCCTTGAAGGGCATGGTGCTTATGAGTTTACAAATGGCTTCAATCTAGTAGGATTATCTTGTGTAATCATTTCCTTGTTAGTCACGGTATTATTTGTTTACAATCCCATAACAAAGCATATCCAGAGTCCTATGTTCCTGCTCACAACTGGTAGTGGCTTTACTGCAATTTTTGGAGGCCTATTATACTGGTTAGCTAGCTTAACTCGTTTAAAACGCTATATGCTCAAGGATAAAGATTCCGTTACGATTTAAGTTTAAGAGAGAACGTTGTGTACTACCCCAAAAAGTTGGAAAAATAATTATTGAAAGGATTTAGTTCTGTATTGCACAGGACTAAGTCCTTTTAGTTTTACATTAATTCGTTTATTATTGTAGTAATCAATGTAGTCTACAATAGCTTGTTCTAATTGCTTAAGAGACGTAAACGTCTTCTTATAGCCATAAAATATTTCCGATTTCAAAATGCCGAAGAAGGACGCCACGTCTTTCCTGGCTTGACTGTTATGGAAAATCTTGAAATGGGAGCTTTCTTAAAGAAAAATCGTGAAGAAAATCAAGCTAACTTGAAGAAGGTTTTCTCACGCTTTCCTCGTCTTGAAGAACGGAAGAACCAAGATGCAGCAACTCTTTCAGGAGGGGAACAACAAATGCTTGCTATGGGACGCGCTCTTATGTCAACACCAAAACTTCTTCTTTTAGATGAACCATCAATGGGACTTGCTCCAATCTTTATCCAAGAGATTTTTGATATCATTCAAGACATCCAGAAACAAGGAACAACCGTCCTCTTGATTGAACAAAATGCCAATAAAGCACTCGCAATCTCTGACCGAGGTTATGTACTGGAAACAGGAAAAATCGTTCTATCAGGAACAGGAAAAGAACTTGCTTCATCAGAAGAAGTCAGAAAAGCATATCTAGGTGGCTAAAACAATCCAGTGGATTGTTTTAGTCGGCAGATGGAGATTACGAGGTAATCATCATTAATAGTCCGGAGGCCCTTTTTAGTCGGCATATAGAGACTGTGAAGCACTTCTCATCTGCACTGGAAGCTTAGCTTCTGATAATTGAAATAAAATCGAATGAAGCATACTTACCCTTCATTCAGAGAGCTCGATTTCAGAGCTCTTTTTGCTAGCTTATTCATACTTTTCTGAATTTTGAAAAAGAAATATAAGCGTTTGATAGATTTACAAAAAGATTGTATAATAGGGATAAGAATAGAAAAGGAGAAGTCTCATGGCAGTTAAAGATTTTATGACCCGCAAGGTAGTTTATATTAGTCCAGATACAACAGTATCTCATGCAGCAGATTTGATGAGAGAGCAAGGATTACACCGCTTGCCTGTTATCGAAAATGATCAATTAGTTGGTTTGGTGACTGAGGGTACCATTGCCCAAGCTAGTCCATCAAAAGCAACAAGTCTTTCTATCTATGAGATGAACTATCTTTTAAATAAGACAAAAGTAAAAGATGTCATGATTCGTGATGTTGTCACTGTTTCGGGCTATGCGAGTCTAGAGGATGCTACTTACTTGATGCTAAAAAACAAGATTGGTATTCTTCCTGTCGTTGATAACCATCAAGTCTATGGTGTTATTACGGACCGTGACGTTTTCCAAGCCTTTCTTGAAATTGCTGGTTATGGTGAAGAAGGAATTCGTGTGCGCTTTGTTACGGAAAATGAAGTCGGCGTTCTTGGAAAAATTGTTTCTTTGATTGTAGAAGAAAATTTGAATATCTCCCATACAGTCAATATTCCGCGTAAAGATGGTAAGGTGATTATCGAAGTTCAAATAGAAGGATCAATTGATTTACCAGCCTTGAAAGAAAAATTTGAATCAGAGAATATTCAAGTAGAAGAGATTACTCGTACTTCAGCAAAAGTCTTGTAAGAAGGGAAGCCGAAAGGCTTCTTTTTTCATGAGCTAAATTCCCAAACTAAGTTCCACCGCTAGTAGAAGTGGAAGTTAGTCTGATAAAAATCGTAAAAACCAGTGGAATTCCGTGTCAGGGTAAGTTCCACTGGTTTTAATCATGCTTGATTTTATAGCTT
>NZ_JASHAR010000034.1:0-7905 GCF_047465045.1 Streptococcus mitis | reverse complement strand
CTGGATGTCATTACGGTCTGAAAGGGTAAGGTGTTTATATTTTGTCATAGTAGACCTCATTTCTAACTCAAACGTCTCACACTTAATTCCACCATAAAAATCCGTTTTAGACTAATTTCCACTTTGGCTAGCCAAGTGGAAGTTACTTTGAGAAGTTACCTCTTTTTCCATGAAAAGGGGATTAGAGCAAAAGATGGAAAGAAATGATAAAATATGCTATAATGAAATGATATAAAAAAGGAGTATTTATGGACATTTCAGTAATTCGTCAGAAAATTGACGCAAATCGTGAAAAATTAGCTTCTTTCAGGGGGTCTCTTTGACCTCGAAGGTTTAGAGGAAGAGATTGCCATCTTGGAAAACAAGATGACAGAACCTGATTTTTGGAACGATAATATCGCGGCCCAAAAAACGTCGCAAGAATTAAATGAATTAAAAAATACCTACAACACCTTCCACAAAATGGAAGAGTTGCAGGATGAAGTTGAAATTTTATTAGACTTTTTAGCTGAAGACGAGTCAGTTCATGAGGAACTAGTCGAACAGTTATCAGAACTCGATAAGATGATGACCAGCTATGAGATGACCCTTCTCTTGTCAGAACCTTATGACCATAATAATGCCATTTTGGAAATCCATCCAGGATCTGGTGGTACAGAGGCTCAAGACTGGGGTGATATGTTACTTCGTATGTACACTCGCTATGGAAATGCTAAAGGCTTTAAAGTGGAAGTATTGGATTACCAAGCAGGAGATGAAGCTGGTATCAAGTCAGTAACCTTATCATTTGAAGGACCTAATGCCTATGGTCTTCTCAAGTCAGAAATGGGGGTACACCGTTTGGTGCGAATTTCACCATTTGACTCTGCTAAACGTCGCCATACCTCTTTCACATCTGTAGAAGTAATGCCAGAATTGGATGATACCATTGAAGTGGAAATTCGGGAAGATGATATCAAGATGGATACCTTCCGTTCAGGTGGTGCTGGTGGACAAAACGTCAATAAGGTTTCAACTGGAGTGCGTTTGACCCACATTCCTACGGGAACTGTCGTCCAGTCAACGGTCGACCGTACCCAATATGGAAATAGAGATCGTGCCATGAAAATGTTGCAGGCTAAGCTCTATCAAATGGAGCAAGAGAAGAAAGATGCGGAAGTCGATTCCCTCAAGGGTGAGAAAAAAGAAATCACATGGGGAAGCCAAATCCGTTCTTATGTCTTCACACCTTATACTATGGTAAAAGATCATCGAACTAACTTTGAAGTTGCACAGGTAGATAAGGTTATGGATGGGGACCTAGATGGTTTTATCGATGCCTATCTCAAATGGCGAATTAGCTAAGAAAGAAAGGAACTCACATGTCAATTATTGAAATGAGAGATGTTGTCAAAAAGTATGATAACGGAACGACTGCCCTACGTGGTGTTTCGGTCAGCATTCAACCAGGAGAATTTGCCTATATCGTAGGTCCGTCAGGAGCTGGGAAATCAACCTTTATTCGTTCTTTGTATCGCGAAGTAAAAATCGAAAAAGGAAGCTTATCTGTTGCTGGTTTTAATCTAGTTAAAATTAAAAAGAAAGATGTCCCTCTTCTACGTCGTAGTGTTGGGGTTGTCTTCCAAGATTATAAACTGTTACCAAAGAAAACCGTTTATGAAAATATTGCTTATGCAATGGAAGTTATTGGTGAGAGCCGCCGTAATATCAAAAAACGTGTTATGGAAGTTTTAGACTTGGTTGGATTGAAGCATAAGGTTCGTTCTTTCCCAAATGAACTTTCAGGGGGAGAACAGCAACGTATTGCGATAGCACGTGCCATTGTAAACAATCCAAAAGTATTGATTGCGGACGAACCAACAGGAAACTTGGACCCAGATAATTCATGGGAAATTATGAACTTGCTGGAACGCATCAATCTCCAAGGTACAACTGTCTTGATGGCTACCCACAACAGTCAGATTGTAAATACCTTGCGCCACCGTGTCATTGCCATTGAAAATGGCCGTGTTGTTCGTGACGAAGCTAAAGGAGAATATGGATACGATGATTAGTAGATTTTTTCGTCATTTATTTGAATCATTAAAAAGTTTGAAACGAAATGGCTGGATGACAGTAGCTGCTGTCAGTTCAGTTATGATTACTTTGACCTTGGTTGCAATATTTGCATCTGTTATCTTTAATACGGCTAAACTAGCTACAGATATTGAAAATAATGTTCGGGTAATGGTGTACATTCGTAAGGACGTAGCTGATAATAGTAAGACGATTGAAAAAGAAGGTCAAACTGTTACAAATAATGACTACCACAAGGTATATAATGCTTTGAAGGGGATGTCTACAGTTAAGAATGTTACTTTTTCAAGTAAAGAAGAACAATACGAAAAATTAACTGAGACAATGGGGGATAACTGGAAAATCTTTGATGGTGACGCCAATCCTCTCTATGATGCATATATCGTTGATACCAATACACCAAGTGATGTAAAGACAGTAGCAGAAGAGGCTAAAAAAATCGAAGGTGTGTCAGAAGTTCAAGATGGTGGTGCTAATACAGAACGCTTGTTTAAGTTAGCCTCATTTATTCGTGTCTGGGGACTAGTTATTGCGGGCCTCTTGATTTTCATTGCGGTGTTCTTGATTTCTAATACTATACGTATCACCATTATTTCACGAAGCCGTGAAATTCAAATCATGCGTTTAGTAGGTGCTAAGAATGGCTATATCCGCGGACCTTTCTTGCTTGAAGGTGCCTTTATTGGTTTACTTGGAGCAACACTTCCATCAGTTCTGGTATTTATTGTCTATAAAATGGTTTACCAATCGGTTAATAAGTCATTGGTTGGTCAGAACCTTTCAATGATATCACCAGAAGTATTCAGTCCACTGATGATTGCCTTATTATTTGTGATTGGAATTTTTATCGGTTCAATCGGATCAGGAATTTCTATGCGCCGATTCCTGAAAATCTAAAATAAAATAGAAGTATATTTGAGGAGGTTTTAATATCTCCTTTTTTACTACAAAAATTTTAGAAAAAAGTCTAATTTTTTTTATAAAAGCCTTTACAAAAAAAATTAAAGTGGTATAATTGAATTATAGAAAGTGCAAACGTTTTCGTAAAACGTTTGCCTAAATAAAAATAAAGGAGATTTGAATGATGAAAGATACATTCAAAAATGTCTTGTCTTTCGAGTTTTGGCAAAAATTCGGTAAGGCTTTGATGGTGGTTATCGCGGTTATGCCGGCTGCTGGTTTGATGATTTCAATCGGTAAGTCTATCGTAATGATTAACCCAACTTTTGCACCACTTGTAGTTACAGGTGGAATTCTTGAGCAAATTGGTTGGGGGGTTATCGGTAACCTTCACATTTTGTTTGCCCTAGCAATTGGAGGAAGCTGGGCTAAAGAACGTGCTGGTGGTGCTTTCGCCGCTGGTCTTGCCTTCATCTTGATTAACCGTATCACTGGTACAATCTTTGGTGTATCAGGAGATATGTTGAAAAATCCAGATGCTATGGTCACAACTCTCTTTGGTGGTTCAATCAAAGTTGCTGATTACTTCATTAGTGTTCTTGAAGCTCCAGCATTGAACATGGGTGTGTTTGTAGGGATTATCTCAGGTTTTGTAGGGGCAACTGCTTACAATAAATACTACAACTTCCGTAAACTTCCTGATGCACTTTCATTCTTCAACGGGAAACGTTTCGTACCATTTGTAGTTATTCTTCGTTCAGCAATCGCTGCAATTCTACTTGCTGCCTTCTGGCCAGTAGTTCAAACAGGTATCAATAGCTTTGGTATCTGGATTGCTAACTCACAAGAAACTGCTCCAATCCTTGCACCATTCTTGTATGGTACTTTGGAACGTTTGCTCTTGCCATTTGGTCTTCACCATATGTTGACTATCCCAATGAACTACACAGCTCTTGGTGGTACTTATGACATTTTAACTGGTGCAGCTAAAGGTACTCAAGTATTTGGTCAAGACCCACTATGGCTTGCATGGGTAACAGACCTTGTTAACCTTAAAGGTACAGATGCAAGTCACTACCAACAATTGTTAGATACTGTTCACCCAGCTCGTTTCAAAGTTGGACAAATGATCGGTTCATTCGGTATCTTGATGGGTGTGATCGTTGCTATCTACCGTAATGTCGATGCTGATAAGAAACATCAATATAAAGGTATGATGATTGCGACAGCTCTTGCAACATTCTTGACAGGGGTTACTGAACCAATCGAATACATGTTCATGTTTGTAGCAACACCTATGTATCTTGTTTACTCACTTGTTCAAGGTGCTGCCTTCGCTATGGCTGACGTAGTAAACCTACGTGTCCACTCATTCGGTTCAATTGAATTCTTGACTCGTACACCACTAGCAATTAATGCTGGTATTGGTATGGATATCGTTAACTTTATCTGGGTAACTGTTCTCTTTGCTGTAATCATGTACTTTATCGCAAACTTCATGATTCAAAAATTCAACTACGCAACTCCAGGGCGTAACGGAAACTACGAAACTGCTGAAGGTTCAGAAGAATCTAGCAGCGAAGTGAAAGTTGCAGCAGGCTCTCAAGCTGTAAACATTATCAACCTTCTTGGTGGACGTGCAAACATCGTTGATGTTGACGCATGTATGACTCGTCTTCGTGTAACTGTTAAAGATGCAGATAAAGTAGGAAATGCAGAACAATGGAAAGCAGAAGGAGCTATGGGTCTTGTCATGAAAGGACAAGGAGTTCAAGCTATCTACGGTCCAAAAGCAGACGTATTGAAATCTGATATCCAAGATATCCTTGATTCAGGTGAAATCATTCCTGAAACTCTTCCAAGTCAAATGACAGAAGCGCAACAAAACACTGTTCACTTCAAAGGTCTTACTGAGGAAGTTTACTCAGTAGTAGACGGTCAAGTTGTTGCCTTGGAACAAGTTAAAGATCCAGTATTTGCTCAAAAAATGATGGGCGACGGATTTGCAGTAGAACCTGCAAATGGAAACATTGTATCTCCAGTTTCAGGTACTGTATCAAGTATTTTCCCTACAAAACATGCTCTTGGTCTTGTGACTGAAGCAGGTCTTGAAGTATTGGTTCACATTGGTTTGGACACAGTAAGTCTTGAAGGTAAACCATTTACAGTTCATGTTGCTGAAGGACAAAAAGTTGCAGCAGGTGACCTTCTTGTCACAGCTGACTTGGATGCTATCCGTGCAGCAGGACGTGAAACTTCAACAGTAGTTGTCTTCACAAATGGTGATGCAATTAAATCAGTTAAATTAGAACAAACAGGTTCTCTTGCAGCTAAATCAGCAGTTGCTAAAGTAGAATTGTAATATACTTGAGGTTGGAAGCTGTATTCCAACCTCTTATTTTGGGAGAAAAGAATGAAATTTTTAACACTCAATACTCACAGTTGGATGGAAAAAGAAGCAGAGGAAAAATTCCAGATTTTGCTTCAGGATATTCTTGAAAAGGACTATGATTTGATATGTTTCCAAGAAATCAATCAGGAGATTACTTCGCCAGAGGTGGAGGTTAATGACCTTTATCAAGCTTTGCCAGCAGCTGAGCCTATTCACCAAGACCATTATGTTAGACTTTTGGTTGAAAAGTTGTCAGAGCAAGGGAAAGATTACTACTGGACTTGGGCCTATAACCATATTGGTTATGACCGCTACCATGAAGGTGTGGCTATCTTGTCTAAAACACATATTGAAGCAAGAGAAATTTTGATTTCAGATGTGGATGATCCAACAGACTATCATACTCGTCGTGTTGCCTTGGCTGAAACTGTAGTTGATGGTAAGGAACTTGCAGTTGCAAGTGTCCATCTTTCTTGGTGGGATAAAGGTTTCCAAGAAGAATGGGCGCGATTTGAAGCTGTCTTGAAAGAATTGAACAAGCCACTTTTGCTTGCTGGAGATTTCAACAACCCAGCTGGTCAGGAAGGTTACCAAGCTATTTTAGCTAGTCCATTAGGCTTACAAGACGCATTTGAAGTTGCTCAAGAGAAAAGTGGTAGCTATACTGTTCCACCAGAAATTGATGGCTGGAAGGGGAACACAGAACCCCTTCGAATCGACTATGTTTTTACCACTAAGGAGTTAGAGGTAGAAAATTTACATGTCGTATTTGATGGCAACAAGAGTCCGCAAGTTAGTGACCACTATGGCTTGAATGCTATTTTAAACTGGAAATAATGACTGAAAAGAGGTTGGAATTATAACATTCCAGCCTTTTTCTGACTAGAAAAACTACTGGAAATAGCCTAAATAAGTGAGACTACTGTAATGAAATAAAATATGGTATAATTGATAAGATAGATAGAATCGAGGATATTATGTCATTTACGAAATTTCAATTTAAAAAATATATTAGTGAAGCCTTGGAGGAGTTGAAATTTACAACTCCAACAGAGGTGCAAGACAAGTTGATTCCTATTGTTTTGGCAGGTCGTGACCTAGTCGGTGAATCAAAAACAGGTTCTGGTAAGACTCATACTTTCCTATTGCCGATTTTCCAGCAATTAGATGAAGCCAGCGATAGTGTTCAAGCAGTCATTACTGCACCGAGCCGTGAATTAGCTACTCAAATTTACCAAGCAGCCCGTCAGATTGCAGCCCACTCAGAGGTAGAAATTCGTGTGGTTAATTATGTGGGTGGTACAGATAAGGCTCGCCAGATTGACAAATTGGCAAGTAACCAGCCTCATATTGTTATCGGAACGCCTGGCCGTATTTATGACTTAGTTAAGTCTGGTGACCTAGCTATTCACAAGGCTAAGACCTTTGTGGTCGATGAGGCAGATATGACCTTGGATATGGGATTCTTGGAAACTGTTGATAAGATTGCTGGAAGCCTTCCAAAAGACCTGCAATTCATGGTCTTCTCAGCGACTATTCCACAAAAACTGCAACCATTCTTGAAAAAATACTTATCAAATCCTGTTATGGAGAAAATCAAGACCAAAACGGTCATTTCTGATACCATTGATAATTGGTTGATTTCGACCAAGGGCCGAGATAAGAATGCTCAAATTTACCAGTTGACTCAGTTGATGCAACCGTATTTGGCAATGATTTTTGTTAACACTAAAACGCGTGCTGATGAATTGCATTCATATCTGACTGCTCAAGGCTTGAAGGTTGCAAAAATCCATGGGGATATTGCCCCTCGTGAGCGCAAACGTATCATGAACCAGGTTAAAAATCTGGATTTTGAGTATATTGTCGCAACAGACTTGGCAGCGCGTGGAATTGACATTGAAGGTGTCAGCCATGTCATCAATGATGCCATTCCGCAAGATTTGTCCTTCTTTGTTCACCGTGTTGGTCGTACTGGGCGTAATGGCCTACCAGGTACAGCTATTACCCTTTATCAGCCAAGTGATGACTCGGATATCCGTGAGTTGGAGAAATTGGGAATCAAGTTTACTCCTAAGATGGTCAAAGACGGGGAATTTCAAGATACTTATGACCGTGATCGTCGTGCTAACCGTGAGAAAAAACAAGATAAACTTGATATCGAAATGATTGGTTTGGTTAAAAAGAAAAAGAAAAAAGTCAAACCAGGTTATAAGAAAAAAATTAAATGGGCGGTTGATGAAAAACGTCGCAAGACCAAGCGTGCTGAAAATCGTGCTCGCGGTCGTGCAGAGCGTAAAGCAAAACGCCAAACATTTTAATATAAAAAGTTGGAGTACTGAGCTCCAACTTTTTTATTTATGAGAACGAACTATCTGGTAACTTCTAAAGCAAAATAGTTCTCAGCCACAAAAAAGCTAGAGATTTCCAATAGCGGAACTCTAGCTTTTTAATTTTGAGTCGTTCTCTTATTGTATTTGAGGAGGTTATTGGCCATAAGTACCAATCCCATGTCAATTCTCACTTGACGCTTCCCT
>NZ_JASHAR010000033.1:0-8285 GCF_047465045.1 Streptococcus mitis | reverse complement strand
ATTACCCTTATCATCTACTACTACCGTAGCTCCTGGGTTAACGACTTTAACCTTATCCTCAATTGCTTTCTTCTCTTCTGGAGTAAGGGCTTCTGGATTTGCTACGACTGTCTTAGAGGCTGGTGTATTGATGTCGTTTCCTGCATTTGGTTTCTTAGTATCTTCAGCAGTACGTACTAATTCATCTACAGGAATCACTTGTGTTTGTCCATCTGGAGTTGATACTTTAGCATTTCCTTTTTCATCTACTGTTACTACAGAATTTGGATTTACTGCTTCTACAGCTGCTTTAATTTTTTCTTTTTCAGCATCTGTTAATTTAGCTGGATCTGCTACAACCACTTTATTCGCTGGTTTAACTACATCATTTCCTGCTTTTGGTTCATTTGCTGTATCAGACGTTTTCACAACTTGTTCAGGAGTGATGGTTTCCTGATGACCATCTGGAGTTGTAACAGTAATATTTCCATCTGCATCTTGAGTAATTTCTTTAGCATCTGGATTTACTTTCTTAACAGCTTCTAAGACCTTAGCTTTTTCATCGTCTGTTAAAGTACTTGGGTCATTTACAAGAACTTTATCAGCCGGAATATTCACTTCACCTACAGCTTTAATAGCCGCTTTATCTGACTCTTCAATTCCATCAACAGCTTCTGCTGTTTTAGCGGCATCTACAGATTTTTTAGCTTGTTCTGCAATCTTATCTACTTGAGCTTTAAGATCTTCTTTTGCTTTAGGAGTTAAATCTGGACGTGCATCAATTGCTGCTTTTTTAGCTGTTGCTTCTTCGTCAATTGCTTTACGAGCATTTGGTTTATCTTCAACTAATGGTAAAGATTTTTCGATTTCAGCTTTTGCTTCGTCTTCTAAAGCTTTAACATCTGCATCTGTTCCTGCTTTGTCGATTTCTGCCTTAGCTTTAGCTGCTAGAGCTTTAGCTGCGTCTGCTGCAACTTTCTTCTCATCATCTGTAGCATCTGGAGTACTTTCGATAGTTTTTAGTTGTTCAGCTAATTTAGCATCAATTGCTTTTTTAGCTTCTGGTTTAGTTACTGCTGTTGGATTTACTGCAGTTACTTCGTCAACACCTGTTTTCTTAGCTGCATCTACTGCTGTTTGCGCTGTTTGTGCAGCTTCTGGTGTATCTGCTACATCTGGTTGTTTAGCGATTTCTGCTAATTGTGCATCAGCTTTATCTTTCGCTTCTTTCTTAGCTGTAGCTTTTTCTTCTTCTGTTAAGTCCGTACGTTTGTCGATTTCGGCATTTTTATCTTCTAATGCTTTCGCGATTGCTTGTTTAGCTGGTTTTTTTGCTACTGGAGTTACATTTGCAACTGCTGTTTCACCATCTGTTTTAGCTTGATCTACATCCGCATCTGTTGTTGCTTTATCAATAGCATCTTTAGCTGCATCTGCTTTTGCTTTCGCTGCTTCTTTTGCTGCTGTTTTTTGCTCAGGTGTTAAATCATCACGAGCGTCAATTGCGTTGTTTTTAGCTGTTAATGCATCTTCAATTGCTTTCTTAGCCACATTTTTCTTAACCGCTTCTGGATTTACTGCTTTAACTTCCGCAACACCCGTAGTTTTAGCTGTGTCTACTGCTTGTTGCGCCGCTGTTGCTTTATCTGAAGTATCTGCAATCGCTGGTTGAGCGTTGATGGCATCTGTAGCCTTTTTAGCTAAGTCTTTCGCTTCTTTCTTAGCTGCTGCTTTTTCTTCTGTTGTTAAATCTTTACGATCATCCAGTTCTTTTTCTTTCTTGGCTAATTCATCTGCTACTGCTTTTTTCGCTTCTTCTTTAGCAATTGGGTATACAGACGTTACATCTGCAACACCTTTATCTTCTGCATCGTTAACAAGTTTTTGTGCCGCTGCTGCTGCTTCAGCCGTTTCTGCATTATCAGGTTGAGCATTAACTTTTGTAAGTTCCGCATCCGCTAATTTCTTAGCTTCAGCCTTAGCCGCATCTTTTTCTGCTTGTGTTAAATCCTTACGATCATCGATTTCCTGATTCTTAGCTGTTAATGCATTCCCAATAGCATCCTTAGCATTTTGTTTTGCTACTGGATTAACCTTCCCAATTTCTGTTACTCCAGTACCTTTTGCTGTATCTACAGCTGCATCTGTCGTTGCTGCATCGATAGCTTTTGTTGCATCTTCAGCTGCTTTATTAACTTTAGCAAGAGCCGCATCTTTTTCTGCTTGTGTTAGATTTTTATCAGCATTAATTGCATCGGCTTTCGCTTGGCGCGCTGCTTCAACATCTGCTTTAGCAGCAGCCTTTTTCGCTACTACTGGATTGTCCCCTGCGATTGCTGTTGTACCTGCTTCTTTCGCTTTATCTAATTCTGCTTTTGTCGTTACATTAGCATCATTAATTGCTGTTAATGCTTTTTCTTTATCAGCATTTACTTTAGCAATTGCCGCTGCTTTTTCTTCATCAGTAGCGTTTGGCGTTGAGTTGATTGCTGCAATTTTCTCAGTTGCTGCGGTGTTTACTGCATCAATTGCTGGCTGTTTGTCTAGTTTTACTACTTCTGTTAGAGTTAACTTATCTGTAGAACCATCTTTATAAGTAACTACAATTTTATCGCCTTCTTTAGTTATAGATTTAATATATTGTGAAGCATTTTCTACTAATGATCCATTTTTATCTTTTAATCTTTCATCATCAGCAGTATTGTATTGAATCTTAATGTTATTTTTAATTTTTTCAAAATCATCATTTGATAAATTGTTAATGTCAGATACTGCTATTTTATTAGCTTCTTCTGTTTGTCCTTGAATATCATATTTCTGAGTTTGTTCACGAACTACTAGTTTGAACCATCCTTCTGGCACTTGGTCTACTGTCTTACCTGAATCACTATTACCATTAGGGTCAGAGAATGTTGCACCTTCTAAATCTTCTGCAACTAAGTATCTTGTCATTAAGTTACCTTTAAAGTTTGGTTGACCTGATACTGACACTGTTCCTGTAATCGTTACTTTTGCTGGATTAGTTTCAGTTGCTTCAATTCCTGTTTCATTTCTTTGGTAACCTGTTGTTAATCCATATTGATCTCTTATTCTACCGCCGGCAGCACCTGGAGCATCATTTCCTCTACCACCTTCAGCAATACGAATATCTTTAATTTTTCCGGAATCATCAGTTGCTGATAATTCTATATTTGTTTCTTCGCCTTTATAAACATAGATTTCTTTTGTAGCTGGATTAGAGAACGGGATAATTCCTTTCGGTCTTACATTTAAAACTTTACTTTTTTCAATTGTATCTACAGAACCATCTTTATATGTTACAACAAGCTTAGAAGAGTCAGTTGTCGATACTGCAACAGTATCAATTAATGAAGTAGGATTAGTAACTGCTGTACCTTTTAGACTTGCAAGTCGTTCGTCATCATTTGTTGAAGAATACTCTAATTTCAATCTTGACTTAATCGTTGCTAAATCTGTTGCTGTAATATTATCAATATCATTAACAGTTATACGTGTAGAATCAGTTAAATCCTTAATATCATACTTAGATGTTTGATCTTTAACGACAAACCGAATATATCCTGGTTTAGATTTTGCATCAGGATCAATATCTAAAGCATTAAAGTTACGATCTGCTGGCATTGAACTAAAGTTATCATTGTCATTAGCAACAACATAACTTGTCCATTGTTTACCCGCATCCAGATTGGTTTCACCTGTCATTGTAATGGTTGCTTCCTGTTTATTATCAGAAATTGTACCCTTACCAGTAACAACACCATTATCAATCTTACCTGTTGTGAATCCAAAAGCTTCAGTATTATTCCAGTTAACATCTCCAGGTCCACGCAAGTACATATCTTTTACAGTAGTATCATCATTCGCTGTGAATGTTAAATCCGTATTTTCACCCTTATAAACATAAACTTGTTTCTCTGCTTGGTTTGAATATGGCACTTTTACTGTAGGTATAGGATTATTGCGTAAAACACTCGTTAAAGCAACAGAATCTCTTGAGCCGTCTTTATAAGTAACAACAATCTGATCTGCTTGTTTCGTTACAGTGTCAATGTAGTTCGAAGCATTTTCTACTAATTTACCGTTTTTATCAAGCAATCTTGCATCGTCTGCTGTATTATAAGTAATTTTTATATTATTTTTAATTTTCTCGAAATCTGCTTGAGAAAGATTGTTTACATCGGCAACAGCAATCTTACCAGCTTCATTTGTTTGTACTTGAATATCATATTTTTGAGTTTGTTCACGAACCCATAACTTAAAGTAGCCTTCTGGTAGTGGATTCGCATTTTCCTGATTTCCACTAGGTTCTGAGAATACTGCCCCATCTAAATCTTCAGCGACTAGATAACGTGTCACTAACTTACCTGTATAAGTTGGTCGATTTGGCACTGATACTGTCCCTGTAATCGTTACCTTAGCAGGATTATCTTGTGTCGCTACAATTCCTTCAGTTTCATTTCTCTGAGATGAGAACGTTAGTCCATACTGATTATTTATTCTACCGCCAGCAGCCCCAGCAGCATCAATTCCTCTTGAACCCTCAGCTATACGAATGTCCTTAAGTTTTCCAGAATCATCTGTTGCTGATAATTCAATGTTTGTTTCTTCACCTTTATAAACATAAATATCTTTTGCAGTCGCATTAGAGAATGGAATATTCCCAACTGGTTTCTTATTCGTAACAGCTTCTGTACGGAAAGCATTATCTCGATCTAACGCTTTTCCATTACGTGAATCATTAGAACCTGTATTTTCAATTGAGTTAGAATCAGATTTTTTCTCTGTATTTTCTGCTTTTTTACCAACAGTTTCTTTACCATTTGTAGTATCTACTACTGGTGTTTCTTTTTTCTCTACAGGTTTATTTTGCAATTTTGAGCTTACTACAGTGACAAATTTGTTATAAGCTGCTTTTAGTTCATCTTGGCTAGTTGCAGAAGCAAGGACAGATTTAGCAGAAGCTAACTCAGAATTTAAAAGAGCGATACTCTCCTCTGTCTTATTAGCGTATTTACCTGCTGAAATTTTCTCTTCAATTTCAGCAATATAGCTTTCCAATTGTGACTTATCCAATGTTGGAGTTGGTTTTGCTGATTCTTCTGGTTTAGAAGTCACTTCTGTTACTGAAGCATCAGCTTGGACAGCCTTGTCTCCCTCTTGAGGTGCTTTGTCTTCAAGATTTTTTTCAATAACTGTTGAATCCTGTTTCCCAAGTTCATTAGCTGATACAGCTCCATTCCCTAGGAACATGAAAAGTGCAGCAACTGCTACGCTAGCTGCTCCAAAACTGTATTTACGAATTGAGTAACGCGTGACTTTTTCACGACGTAAACGTTCAGAACGACTCATAGATGGTTTATTTCCCATTATCTTCTCCTCAAAAATTTATTTAGTTTAGTATCCATACAAAATACTAGCTGTCACTGAGACAGTTGCAATTCTAATATGATTACTTATACATACTATTTTACTGTATTTTTTATTTATATTCAACTGATTAGACTTAAATTTTTACAAAAAAAAAAAAAGTATTTTGGGAAAGTAGGCAATTTTCTGACATCTGCGCACTGTATTTTTATACATTTCATTGCAAGTTGTTTGATAGATGGATCCATCATTGGAATTAACCTATTTGTTGTAAAAAATAATACTATTAATCACAGCAAAACTCTCCGTTTGAAAGTTACTTATCAAAAGATGTTTATTTTAGTATTGATTACACTACTAAATTCAGCTAACTAAAAAACTATCTACTTTCATATCTGCTAATTTCCCTGTCATCCTGACAGATAATGGTGGAGAATTTGCCAGGGTCGATGATATCGAAATGGATGTGCGAGGAGAGAGTAAACTCTTCTTTTGTGACCCTAATCGCTCTGACCAGAAAGGGAGAATTGAGAAAAATCACACGCTAATTTGCGACATTCTACCTAAAGGAACTTCCTTTGACAACTTAACTCAAGAGGATATCAATCTCGTCTGTTCGCATGTCAACAGTGTCAAACGTGCTGCTTTGAATGGAAAGTCAGCCTATGAGCTCTTTGCCTTTACCTATGGAGAAGAGATGCCTAAGCTTCTCGGCATTTCTAAAATACCTGCAGAAGACGTCTGCCAGTCGTCTAAATTACTCCAACATAAGTACCTTTAACCCCATTCAAACGTCTCACACTAACTTCCACCATAGCGGAACTTAGTTTGGGAATTTAGCGGTAAAAATTTTCGAGGATATAAACAGTCAGCTAGAAACTTAGGGAATTGGCACTATAATGACAAGGAGGATAGCTACACACATCCTAATGGTTGGTGCTATCGTTTTCACCATATCAAATATCAGAAAACACAGACGGACTTTCAACAGGAAATCAAGGTTTACTACGCCGATGAACCTGAATCAGCTCCTCAAAAGGGACTGTATATTAATGAACGCTATCAGCACTTAAAAACTAAAGAATGCCAGACGCTTTTATCTCCCGAAGGTAGACAGATTTTCGCTCAACGCAAGATTGAGGTGGAACCTGTCTTTGGGCAGATAAAGGCTTGTTTGGGTTACAAGAGATGGAATCTGAGAGGGAAGCGTCAAGTGAGAATTGACATGGGATTGGTACTTATGGCCAATAACCTCCTAAAATACAATAAGAGAACGACTCAAAATTAAAAAGCTAGAGTTCCGCTATTAGAGATCTCTAGCTTTTTTGTGGCTGAGAATTATTTTGTCTCAGACTCTTTTTGAGATATTTTTTTCATTGTTTTAGGCAAACAACTGCTGATTTCCATCGGCAAGACCACATAATGTTCTTGAGCTAGTTCTTGGGCTGCGGCTGAATGAAGATGAGTCGCTACCACCACACGTTCGTAGAGGCTGGCTTGTTTAAACTGGCCTGCAAATCCTGCAATCATTCCAGCCAGAGTATCTCCCATTCCCCCAGTCGCCTGATAGGGACCGCCAACCTGTAACTGATAATAATTAGACTGGCCAACTTGCCAAACACGAGTAGCCGGACCTTTCTCTACCAAAATTGTTCCTTGAGGAAAGGAAGTCAGGGCACTAGCTGTTGCATCTTCGTTTTGCTTTTCAATAGTAATTCCAGACAGTTTTTCCCATTCTTTTTGGTGGGGAGTTAAGATAAGCTGACACGAAGGAAATGATAATCTAGTTCTAGCAAGGATGGTTAAGGCCCCTCCGTCTACAATCAAAATCTGATTCTGTCTTAAGCTAGCAAAGACCTGTTTTACTAGATTTTCTCCAAAAGCATCGTCTCGTAAACCAGGTCCCACTAAGACCACTTCTGCCTTCTCCAACTGCTCTTTTAACAGTTGCTGGTCTTGAAGAGAAAAGGCCATAGCCTCAGGTAAATGACTGTGCAAAGCTGGGATATTTTCCCTATCCGTTCCAACAGTCACCAATCCTGCACCGCTTTTTACAGCTGCTAAAGCAGACATGATGATGGCACCACCATAAGGATAGGTACCACCTAGCAACAGCAAACGACCGTAGTTTCCTTTATGACTTGTACGAGAACGTTCAATAATGACTTTTTCTAATAATGCTTGCTCAATCACTTTCATTGTTTTTTCCTCTCTATTCATTATACTATAAAGTCTATCCACCTTGCATCTTAAATATAAATCTCTTCGTTCATATAGAAAAAGAGGGGACAAAGCCCCTCTACGAAACATCTTATTTTTCCAAAAATAAATCAATTTCTTTTTTACTTTTTGCTACAAAGATAGCAGATAAGGCTAGTCCAACACTTGCTAAGAAAATAGCTGTTTCTGACTGCTTTTCACCAGTTTCTGGCAATCTCTTGTCTTCCTTGGCAACTTGAACTAGTGCTTCTAGAGTCTGAGTTTTTTCTAACGAACTTAGTTTAAACTCTGGTTTTTCTACTGTCGGTGCAGTTTGACCGCCTACGGTTGATAATGGGCCTGTGTACTCTGGTACTTCATTGACTAAGGCTTCAACGGCATTGACTCCACCAGTGAACTCAGGAACTTCAAGCACTGGTGCTGGTTCTTCACCCTTGCTTGATTGAACCGGTTCTTCTGTTAATTCTTGATAAAAGCTTGCCAATTCATAAAACTCAGCCTTGCCACCTTCCCAGACTAATTTGACATCTAGAAGAGAACCACCATTTCGGATAGCAAAAGTTTGGAGACCAGATGTAATGGCACCGAGGTCTGTCCAGCTCTCTTGACCATCCTTGAGTGTTCTCACTTGAACTCGTGCTTTCGCTCCCTCAGGAAGGATTGAAACAAGCCGTAGATGGTTGGCATTGGTTGGTTCT
>NZ_JASHAR010000032.1:0-8719 GCF_047465045.1 Streptococcus mitis | reverse complement strand
TTTGAGAAGTTACCGCTGAATAAGCTCTGAGTAAATATCAAAACAAAAGCTTGAAATATCGGGGGTTATATGTTAGAATGAACTTACAATGTGAGTAAAGTTACTGCATATGTAACTAAAAAAGCCCCACCGTTCCAGCGATGGGGTTTTTTGCTACCCTCTAAAAGGGTTAACCATTACTTCTTACGTTTCTTAAGCCATAACTTGAAAAGCTCAGATAACACGTTAATAAGTAACGGAGCTAGAAACACTGTGAGTAAAGTTTCTAACATATGCAACACCTCCCTTCCTTGAATTGAGGGGGCCAAAACATTATATCATACCAGATTTATATCATCAACATCGCTTAATTCTTGGCATAGATAGACTTAGATACGCAAATAATCTTACTAGCAAATCTCTGAACAAATCCAGAAATCAACATTTTAAGACAAAGCAAAAAGCCCACTGTTGTAGGCTTTCTGTAAGATATTTCTTAAAATTAAAGCATTTTGTTATCTTGCTAGATTTAGATAGAGAAAAGTAGGCCTAAGCCTGCTCTAAATCTAACTTGATTTTCTCAAAAACTATTAAATTTAAATAAGCTGAGAAAACATAACGGGTAACAAAAAGGGGACTAAAATTGATGAGTTCAGTAAGCAAGTAAATTGCACCTGTCATAGGTGCTTTTTATTTTACCTCTTGAATAGTACTGATTTCAGTCTCAAAGAGAGAAATCTCAGTTGGTTCATCAGGGCTAGGATTGTCAATGAGGATAGTGATTTCATCTTGCTCATCATTGTCCATTTCGTCAATAAAATCTGTGACAAAACCTTTTATGACTTTACCGTCACTAGTTACTACCTGAACTCTTGAACATAGGTAGTTCCAAAGTTGTTTACTCATTCTTAGCCCTTTCACATGTTATAAGCACTATGCTACTGAAATACTAAGGATTTCATCCTCAAAATACTCATAAAGAGTACCGTCGACATCCAATCCGATTGAGTCAATCTCCTCATCGTTGTCATCTTTGTTACAGTATTCTTGGACAAAACCTGAAATGATTGAGCCGTCTTTAAGCACAAGTTTCACGTTTTGTCTTAAAAAATTCCATAATTTCATAACTTACCTCCTGCCCTTGGTTCAAGCTCTTTGCTATACAGTCATTGTTTTATCTGAATTATACCATAACTGGCTTTTACTTGACTCCACAATATTCTTGTATTTAAAAGTTTTTTAGGTTATAATTAAATTAACGAATAGAGGTTTTCCATCTCCTCTTGAAATAGATTATTCTGCGGTAGGAGGTGGGACACCTCTATTTTTATAATTGCTAACCTCGGATTATACTTGTACTAGAATTTTTTTTGAGTTATAATGAAGGTCAGGTAAAGGTGGTCTAACGCCCATGAAGTAGCTTGCTGTGGAGGCGGTGGGTCACCTTTATTTGATTTTAAAATCAATAAAATGTATAATTTAGTCAAGAAAGAAGCATGATTTTCCCGCCCAAAAAGCCTTAGAGCTGTGGGAGAGTCATGCTTCTTTTTACCTCTCAAAAGAGAACTACAATCTAAAAGTTAAATAGAAAAAATAATTCACGAAACGCAAATGTTATTAATTTTATAATTGTCTTAGCTTGTATATCAATATTTGGTTTAAATTCACTTAATAGTATTAACTTTCAGTTCTACCGTATGTTCCATCTGTATCAAATATATGCATGAGTTCTTCATCAGTTTGTGCTTGCGTTACTTTATCACGAATACCCATTTTAGACATATCAAGTCTCTTAAATCTTCTAACACCTGCTGCATCTTGCCCTTCTCGTATAAGTTCTATACGACCAACACCTGGATTTTGTCTTGCATATTCTGCCAATCCTTTTGCTTTTGGAAGGTTATCTTTATACTCAGGGTTATGAGGTTCTAATAAATCAATAATTAAACTATCATCGAAATTTTTATCTCTTCGAACAATTATAAAGTCAGGATACATTGGCTTTTTTTCCCCATTCAATTCATAAGGGATACAAAGTGCCCATGATGCTCTTGGTGAGTTTCTAATCCAACAAATAAAATCATCCCTCTCAAACTCCTCCCTAAGAACCACTTCTTCCCAACTATTTAACTTAATAGTAGTATATCCGTTATCATTAACAAACAAATGATTGCTATATTTTTTACCTTCTTCATTTATAGAAACAGTTATGGTCTCTGGAAGACGAAAATTATGTTTACTTACTACATCTCCATCAGAGACTATACGTTCATATTGCCTACGTAATTTTTCATTAAGTTTTGGAATATGCCTACGCCAAATATCATTTAATTTATGAAATGTTTCTTTAGCATATACGTTTAAATTTGTGATACAATCACTATCTGTTGCAAAAAGAATTACGTCTATTTTGAGGTTATTAATATGGTCCTTTTTAAAGTATGTATTAAGATAAATATTTCCAATCCCCTCATTACCTAGTCTTGCTTCTGCCAATCTAAATTGACGATCTATATCAATATCAGTCGATATAAAAGAACTAGTAAATAAATTAGATTCATTTTCAACTACTTCTCCAAACGCATCAAAAATTTGTGTACCAAGTTTAAATTCTCTTGCTTCCTCTAAAAGACTATCATAGATCCCTTCTTTTTGTAAATTTTCGATATACAAACGAATTTTATTAATAATTTCATTTTGAATAGTTTCAGTTGCTTTTTTATCAAGTCCTGATTGTACTAATAATCTTCCTATACTATATAGAGATTTCAAATAGTCGTTAATTCGTACGTTTCGAACATTGTACGTCAGTAAACCAGATTCATTAATCTCTTTAACAATAGCTTCACGGTCAAAATCTAAATCAACTTCATATTTTTCTGTACTTTCATTGTCAGATGGTGAATATTCATGTGCTAATATTGTTTTCTCCCGCGAATCAATCCTATTGACATCATTATTAAAGTTAGTATTTATATTGATGTTATTCAACCTAGTTGACTCTAATTGACTTTGCTCTTTACCATTTCCTACAATCAAAGTACCAGTTGCTTTAGTAATTGAATCGTCAACATTATCAAAGACGGTCATTTGACCATCAGGAATCTCATCTTGCTCATTAATTCCAGATTTTGGACGTACAGTAAGTGTAACCAAATTTCTATTACTTATATTTTCACCTGTAATATCAGTCGGAATATTTCCACCTTCTGTTGCTTGCAAATCTTCAATGACATTATTCACTGATACTTTATCAAAATAGGGTAGGTAAAGATGAACATCATTTAGTGTATCATCAACCTGTATATGCATTTGCATTGGAGTTCTCACCATTCGACCTAAAAGTTGCGCTATATAAGTAGAATCCTTTGCTGATCTGAAACTCATCATGGTTTCAGCTCTCGGGCAATCCCATCCCGTCGATAAATTTTCTTTAAAGAAGACAACTTTAATCTTCTTATCATCTGAAATACGAGAAGGCTCTATAAATGCGACTTCTAGTCCAGCAATAGTTAATGTTGATTCTGTTTGCCCAAAAGTATGAACAACTTCTCCTCTTAAAAATTTTATTCCAGTTCTATCTTGTATATTTTTTAAACAAGTATCTAAATCTGTCTTAGAAATACATTCGCTATTCCCATTTTCAACTTGCACGACAAATATCGGGTTGACCTGTGCATAATGTTGCTCATAACAATATTGGTACCAATGATCACATTTAGTTTTCCAATCATCAGTTGCCGCTTGTAATACAGCCATATCCTTACTTACAGAAGACTCTTCTGAATAAGAAATGACAATTCTATCTTTCAAGAGGCCAGAGGCCCGAACTTCATCAGCAGTTATGAGTACATTATGAATAGTAGAAGTTGTCCCTTTTACTAAGTTATTGAATCTTTCTATTGTTGCTGACATGCCAATTACAAGTGGCATTGGATCAATTCCATCATTCTCACTTCCTTTGAGGAATTTTTGCATGATAGTAGTAGCTTTGCCAGCTTCTACTCCTTGCATTCCTCGGTGAGCTTCATCAATAATAAAATAAAGTTGATTTACTTTCTTGTTAATAGTATTTTGTAATGTTTCCCAGATAGTATACTGACGCTTATCACTTTTTTTGGTTAAATTGCTACTTCTAGATAGTTTTTGTGTATTTAGGAAATAAATATGACCATCTTCCAATACTTCATTATCAAAATCCTCGTCAGTAATAGTAACTGTAGTTCCTATTGCAATTCTATCAGCTTTTATGTCAATTTTTAATTTTGATTGTTCATTCAAGTCTGGTGAGTCAGATAGCCAAACAAATATAGCCTCAGGTTGATCTACATATATTCCATTTCCACAATAAATATCCTCTATTAATGCAGCCATAACTATCGTTTTCCCTGCTCCTGTTGGAGCAGTAAAAGATATTACTTGAGGAATATGAGTTCTTTGATATGAGCCTCTAGCTTCTTCAACACTCATACGTAGATTATTAAGTGCTTTCTGTTGAAACGAGAACAAATTTAATTTCATTTATTTACCTGCCTGTATTAATTCGAAAATTGTCAAGATAGTCTTTATACAATTGATACGTTGTTTTTACTTTAAGTTGTAAGGACATCTCCCTATATCCAGTATCAGAGTCTGTTACGATAAAGACAGTTTGTATATTTATATCTGTATTTACTTTATCAACAAAATATGAAAATTGCTTTTCATCAATAAGTACTGCAAAGCCATTCTTAGATAGGATTAACATTGATGGAAGCGATTTTTCAATCAATGCAGGACAAGCACCTATACAACCTGTCTTCATCCATAGCACTGGTAGTAATTCACTAAATTGTCTCCCCAATGCCACAGAATCTTTATCCAAAAAACCAAGTTTTAGATATGCGACATTGGACTCAAAACCATTGGAATATTCAAGTTCACTTCCCAAATATGAACCTTGTAAAGGCTCCCCATTTATGTCGGTTCCTTGAATTGAGCAAACTGTCCTTGGCCATGTTACATGTTGAGCTATACCAAGTTTTTCCCATTCAATATCACCTGGCTTAAATCCACTATTCGTCAATTTTTTCGCTTCTGATTCTGATACTTCATTGTTTGTAACTAAAATACAGCGACGGTTCCCTCCGTCTATAGAATTAAGTAAATTAATCGCATGTAAAGTCGTACCAGATCCCGCAAAGAAATCAAGAATTAGTGCATTAGGTTTTTTTGCAGTGAAAAAACGTATTGCATCTAATGTAGAGTACAAAGATTTTGGATAGGTGAAACGTTTATCACCTAATATTTGTTGAATGAGAGTAGAACCATTCTCACTTGCACTATGAGAAGATTGATTCCATACAGACATTGGTCTAATCTCATTGGTCTTGCCTAAGATCACAGCACCTTCACTATCCATACCAGAAACACTGATTTTTCCATCCTCAATTTTTTTTAATATTCCTCTCGAAAGATAAGAAATTGATCTTTTTTGTGTTTTGGGATTATATTTACCAAATTTCACATAACCTTTCTGCATTCTTTCTTTTAAAGTTTCCTGAGATAATTGCCATGTTCTCTCATCATTTTTTTTCCCTAATGGGAAAATTGCATATGTGCCTTCCGGAGGGGTCACATCACTTCTTTTCTTATCGAGCGTTAATGATTCCCCAGTAGAATGAAATTTATGATCTTTTTTATTAAAGAAAATTGGATAAAAAAGAGTTGGCGACTCATGTCTTCTACTATTTGATCCCGATCTTTGTAAACTTGCCCATCTAACTTCTATTGGTTTATCAAGGGTTTTATTAAGCATATCTTGATTATTAGGGACTACTTTAGAATCTTTTATATATACAAAGAAAATATATTCTTCAACACGGGAAAATCCAAAATCTCTTGCAACCCCTTTTGGATTTATAACATCCGTCACCATTTGTATTTTAGACCCTGAAAATATTTCTTCAAGTAAACATCCCAAGTGTAAATACTCTTTCTCATCAATAGTTACAATTAATACAGAATCTTTAGGATTAAGCAATTGTTTTGCTAACTTTAAACGTTTCTCCATCATAGAAAGCCACTTACTATGACGATAAGAATCTTTGCTATCTACATAATCATTATTATATTTCCAGTCTTTTGCTCCTGTATTATATGGAGGATCAATATATATACAATCAACTTTCCCGGCATATAAATATCTTAACAACTGAAGTGCATGGTAATTGTCTGCTTCAATAAGAGTGTGCCACAAACTACTGTCGGGAGCATTCTCTATTACATCGATAGGCCTTAAATAAGGGTATATTGAATCTCCGAATTCTGCAATACAAGTTAATTCTTTAACTTTTAACTCTCGGTTCTCTTTTGTTACTAAATTTATACATTCTGCTATATTATCTTTGATATTTTTTACTACATAAATATCTGTAATTTTTTTATTATTTAATGCTACTTTTTTCCCAACTTCAATTGAAATATCATGTAGTGGTGTACACTCAGGCATGTGATCTTCAAATACAAGACCAAATTTTTTTTGTTTTGAAAGTTTATAAACTTCTTCATTTATTTTTTGTCTAAGATCAATATCTTGTATTTGGTCAATTAAATCTTTTAAAGCAGCCATATTTTCTCACATTCTTTTTAAATTTATTTCTATTATATCATGGAATGCCAAATAGAACGTTTCTAATTATAAACTTTATTAAACTTTAAATATCGAGCCTTATTGACAAAGATAAAGTATTCCTTTTAATTAATACATTAGTCATACATCACATTAATAGTAATTGTAGTTCTGCTTTTCTTCTCGCATCTTGTTCTGAAAACTTTGTACTATCCCAAGCATAAGCAATTGATTTCCTTTAATATAAATCAACCAAATTATTAAATTATCGATACATTCTTTAAGCTCTGTCCATTTGTTCTGATCAAGTAAATCAGGTAGTTCTTGACTAGAAACAACCCCATGATTAACAATACGATCTTGGATTTGAGTCTTTAAAGACAGACTATATTGATTGAACTCTTCAATTAATTGTTCTTTTTTATTATGAAATAGATTATGTATTGAAGTATTTTGTTGTCCTTCATACTCTTCAATTGCTTGTCTAATTTTGTCTTTTTCATTTAGGAAATACAATCGTAGTGAATCTAACCAACGAAAATAAAGGGCTTGCTTTGAAACCTCTAAACTTTCTTGTTCTCCCTAAAAACTATCACAACTGTAGTAAATTTTAGATAATAAAGCAATATCCGGCATTAACACTACGGCAGAAAAAATATTTGCATCACGTGCTAGCAAACTTTCCTGATTGTCGACAGATTCCGTAAAACATGTACCGTTATGGTTAAGAACAAAATAACCTAGTTCATAGCATAGGGTGAAATTTCGCTTCACAATGGAATTATCCTTTTCATAGGAAAAACTAATACCGAATTCATCGATAATGGTTAATCCTTCAATCTTATGATTTGAAAAGTAGTGGCCAATCACTTTAATCTTATATTTCTGAATACAGTGCTGAAAGGAGGGAAAGATGAGTTTCATTGCACAGGGATTTTGATTCAAGAAAGACTATAACTATCTTAGATGGGCGGACACAAGTGACGATTTGCAATCACTTTCTGCGCTATTCCAGACAGGTCCGAAACCAAGTCAAAGTCATCAAGCGAAATGCTTTTGGCTTTCGAAATTTTGACAATTTTAAAACTAGAATTTTCCTCGCTTTGAATATCAAAAAGGAGAGAACCAATTCGGTCCTCTCTAGGGTATAACTTTTCGTTAACCCACTACAGTTGACAAAGAGCCTTTTTTCTTATCCTCCTTCACGACTAGGAGGTATTCTATTTTTTAAGACAAAGCAAAAAGCCCACTGTTGTAGGCTTTCTGTAAGATATTTCTTAAAATTAAAGCATCTTGTTGTAGAATTCAACGACAAGTGCTTCGTTGATTTCTGGGTTGATTTCATCGCGTTCTGGTAAGCGAGTCAATGAACCTTCCAATTTTTCAGCGTCGAATGATACGAATGCTGGACGTCCAAGAGTAGCTTCTACTGCTTCAAGGATAGCTGGAACTTTCAATGATTTTTCACGAACTGAGATCACTTGACCTGGGGTTACGCGGTATGATGGGATATCAACGCGTTTTCCGTCAACAAGGATGTGACCGTGGTTTACGAATTGACGAGCTTGACGACGAGTAGTCGCAAGACCAAGACGGTAAACAACGTTATCCAAACGACGTTCCAAAAGAAGCATGAAGTTGAAACCTAGGATTCCGCCTTTGATTTTTGTAGCTTGTACGAACAAGTTACGGAATTGTTTTTCACCTACACCGTAAGTGAAACGAAGTTTTTGTTTTTCAGCCAATTGCAAACCGTATTCTGACAATTTAGAACGGTTGTTTGGTCCGTGTTGTCCTGGTACGTAGTTACGACGTGCCAATTCTTTACCTGTACCTGTAAGTGAAAGGCCAAGGCGACGAGCTTGTTTCCAAGATGGTCCTGTATAACGTGACATGTGAATGTCCTCCTGATATAAATAATATTTCGGTGGAAATAGTCACTTAGAAAGCCCTGATTCGTGCAGATGCCCTTCGCCTAAACAGCCAAGGTTACTTATCATAAGACACCTGTTGACGAGCTTCATGCTTTCCTGCTGATATTTCACACAAAATCCATTTTACCATGAATTACTGGATTTGTAAAGGGGTTTTAAGCTTTATTTTGATTACCAGAGAGGTTGAGAAGGAGGG
>NZ_JASHAR010000031.1:0-9062 GCF_047465045.1 Streptococcus mitis | reverse complement strand
TATTTTTCGCTGAAAACTATTTTGATAAAGATTTTAGCCTATTTTGAGAATAGTAACGCTGAAGATATAAAAAAGACAAACATTAAAACGATGTTTGTCTTCAATCTGAAACAACGGATTTGCCGTTATTTTTTTGGAGATAAGGGACTATTGTCCCAGACTCTTTTTACTCTTTGTCAACTATAGTAGGTATTTATTTAATTAAGTTAGAGAGACGGATTTCATTTCTCATTTTTCTAGTATTAAATGAAATATAAATTTTAGATTTAAAACTTTTTTGATAAAAACCGAAGTCTGTAAATTTGTCTAGTATAATAATGGACATTTTAAATTTAAAAATGCTATAATGTGAGTTAGGGATCGATTACCTATGTAAAGCCATAAAATTGTGTAACTCCAGCTCAGAATGAAGGAATTTTCAAACTGCTAGGACTCGATCCTGTAATTACTATATAAATAAAAAAGGAGAAACCATGTATTCAAGAATGGAAAAAAATCACGGACAAAAAGTCCAGCGCTTTTCAATCCGTAAGTATAGTTTTGGTGCAGCATCAGTAGCTGTAGCAGCTTACATGATGTTCGGTGGAGCAGCAACTGTTCAGGCGGATGCTCAAGTTACACCAAAGACGGCATCTGATTCACAAACAGTCCCAGATGCAAGTAATCAAGCAGATTCAACCATGCCTCTAGCTTCGACTGAAACTGCTACACCAACAGCTGAGCAACCATCAACACCAGCGCCTGCAGCAACGCAACCAACAGCACCGACTGAAACACCAAAAGCCGAAGAAGCTCTAGCACCAGCTTCAAAGGCTGACACAAGCAAGTTGGAAGCAGCTATTGCTCGTTTAGAAGCAGCTTTAGAAAAAGCAGCATCAACTGAAAAAACAGCTTCAGCCATTGAAGTAGCAAAAGCAGAACTTGCTAAGGCTCAAGCCCTTTTGTCAAACGATAAAGCGACACAAAAAAAAGTTGATTTTTCAACAAGTTCATTGAAAAACAGAGCTTTTGTTCTTGAAAGTATGCCAAAAGCATCTGCAGACAAGAAGGAAGAAAAAGAAAATAAAAATCAAGATTCACGTAATGGAAAAGCTATTCCAGGACATGGTGAAAGTGGATTCAGAGATGCAGCACCAGCGACAGGATATAAAAATGATATTAATACTGTAAATACTGAATTAAAAGCTGCAATTGATAAAGTAAAAGTAGAAATTACAAAAGAAGAAGCTTTAGGTGAAGGTAAAACAAACAAAGAAAAACTAGATGTTTTACGTGCTATTGTAGCAAAAGCTGAAGAAGAAAAAACAAAAGCTACGACAGCAGTAGCAAAAGCTGATGCTACAGAACAAGAACTTCAAGCTGCATTAACAGAAGCAAAACAAGAAAAAGATAGATTAAACTACTATCTAACTAATGCAGAAAACTGGGGAGCACCAATTAACAATAATAGAGCTGGTTATGGTAATAACCCAGCAAACGGTGTTTTTGAAAGCATGAGTAACGGATTTGGTGAAGTTGATTTCTCTGGTCCTAAAGTAGAATCAAAAAGTAAAACTATTGAAGATCAAGTAAATAATCTTCAAAGTGAAAAACATTACGGTAAAGTAACTTACAATTGGAAGACTAAAAAAATCACTGCAGCAGAAGCTGAAGCAGGTGCATTAAACGGTTGGAAAATTGGTGGAACAAAAGACTATGTAAATGCTGTTAAGCCAGAAGCACCAACAGATTATACTGTTGCTGGTGATCGAACAGAAGCGCCAAAACCAGCGAAAGCTTATGATGACAATGGTAAACATGATGCTTCAACTGCTACTCAAAACCAACCAAATGCAGATGGTAAGTTCTTAGGTGGTGCGATTACTCTAGATGGAATGAAAAATGACGATAGAGGAAATGTTAAAGATAGAGATTACTATCTTGAATTAGGAAGTAAAGGTGTTACTTTATCTAAAGAATATGATGTAAACCCTAATTCTGAATTATTCTTCAATATGGTTTACAATGGAGCATATGGTAAAGCTGCACTTTCAAGTCAAGGTGAAGAATTAAGTGTAGAAATTACAGATGCTTACACAGGTAAGAAAATTGCTTCTATTCCAATGAGAGATGGAAGCACTCCAACGGAAGCTACAGGAAGACCAGCAGGATCAAATGAAGGAACACCTTCTGATAGTTGGAATAATATTGCAAGAATTTATCATGTTCCAGAAGGAACAAGTAAAGTTAAAGTTACCATCAAAGCAAAAGATGATGGTGATTTTAAAGGTGTTCAAGATGGATTCATTATCGGTGGTGTAGGAATTGCTACTGGTCCTGGTATGCAATTAACTACAAATGTTACTAGTGAAGGTAAGAGTGGAGAGTACGGATTTACAAAAGATAAATTATATAAACGTTCTCAAGAAGGTAAATTAAACCTTGAATTGAAAAACGTTGGTGGTGTTGAAAATACATTCCCTTACGGTGGTACATTTAACATTAAAGTACAAATTCCAAAAGGTGTTAAATTAGGTACAGTTGATACTACAAATTACAAAAAATTAGATCTATCTAAAGCAAATGGTGAATCTATTTGGACTGATCAAGGATACTTAACAAATGTTCGTTATGATGAAGCGACTAATACATTAAGTATGGATGTGAATGCAGTTCAATATGGTAAGAACAACCTAAAAGCCGCAGGGGAAACATCAAGAAAATTCTCAATTCCATTTACGACTGAAGATGATTATGTAGGAGATGCTACATTTAAAGTTACAGGAACAGGTGGAATGGGTACTCAAGATGCTCAAGGAAATAGAATTTACCCATGGTTATGGACTGGAGATAAAGGACCTTACGCTTATGATGGAAACTACAAAGCTAATGGATTAAGATGGTCAGATGATCCAGATTACTACTATAATAGAACAATCTATATTGATGCTCGTAAACCTAAATCAGCTACAGTTGAAGAAGTCCACACAGATAGTATTGTAGGAGATTCTGATGCGAAAAATCAAGATAAATACTTATTAGTAAATACAGGTGATGCACCAGGTTCATTAACTCCGTCAGATGACGAAATTAAAGCTAATCTTAAAAAAGTAGCTGATAATAATGGAGTTACTTTATCAGATGAAGAAATAGCTAAAAGAATTGCTGAAATTAAAAAAGCATTACAAATTGAAAATGAAATTGGTAAGAAAATCGAAATCACATTACCAAATAATGATGTTTTAGAATTAGAGAAAAAAGATGATGGTTGGTATCAAGGAGATACTAAAGTAGAAACAACGCCTGAAGGTAAATTAAAAGTAAGTCTTAAAGATGTTAGTCTTCATACACATGAAGGTAATGATAAGATTGCTGTAACTTCAGTTTCACCAGTAGGAAATGTTTCTGAGCCAAGTTATGCAAACATTGTCAACGAAGCTCCAACAGTAGCAGTTGAGAAAAAAGATTTATACGTTTATAAAACTAAAGAAGCTGATAAATGGAACAATGAGAAGGTTCTAGAAAAAGCGAAACCATCAGCAACTGACTTAGAAGATGATCGTGACGGAGTTGATTCTACTAAACCATCAATTGCAGTAAGTGATGCAGGTAACCTAGATACAACTAAAGTTGGTGATTACACTGTAAAAGTTCAATCAACGGATAGTGAAGGTAAGAAATCTACAGAAGCAGAAGTAACTGTTCACGTATTAGACTTAATTACAGTAGACCCAACAGTAACAACTGATCCAACAAATCCAAGTACAACAGCTCCAGTATCTCCAAAAACAGCAGATACACCTGTAAAAGATGGAGATGAAAATCTTGGTAAATATCCAGCAGGATTGACACGTAATGACTTAGTTAAAGAAGTAACACGTACAATTAAGTATCTAAAAGAAGAAGATGCTGATAAGGCTGATGCAACTCCTTTATATGCTGAAAAAGTACAAAAAGTAACATACAAACGTACAGCAACTGTAAACCCACAAACAGGAGATGTAACTTACTCTGATTGGCAAGTTTACAATGAAGCTGATAAATTAACAGATGCTACAGCTGATGGAACAAAAGGTAAATTCAATGCTGTTGATTCACCAGTAGTAGCAAACTACTTATTAGTAAATGCTACAGATAAAACAGTAGCTGCAGAAGTTGCACCAGTTCCTGGAGAAAATGGTACAGTAGATCCTGTAGTTAAAAAAGTTCTTTATAAAGAAATTGGTTCATTTACACCTGAGTATCCAGCTGGTAAGAAACCACAAGATGCACCAGATACAATTAAATATCCTAACAATCCAAATGATCCAACAAAACCTGGTGATTTCAGTAAGGTAGTTATTCCTTATGTAGATGGATATGTTCCAACATATAATGGAGTAGAATTAACACCAGTTGATCCTGCAGATCCATCTAAAGGATACAAAGTTCCAGACAACTTTGACCCAACTGATAAATTCGGTAAAACTCCAATTCAATATGCACCTGGAATTCAAAAAGCTACAGTTAAATTTGTTTCTGTAGATAAAGATGGTAAAGAAACACCATTAGATGAGAAATTCAATATTAATGATCTTTCAGGTAAAGCAGGAACAAAAATTCCAGAAGACAAAATTCAAGCTCGTCTTGATGTGTTAAAATCAATGGGTTATGAAGTGAATGATAATCCGTTTGCTAAACCTGACGCTGAAAAACCAACATTTGATACAACTGCAGATACTGATACTGAAATCAGTCAAAACTTTGTTGTTAAATTAACTCCAAAAGTTTCAACACCAACTCCTGTTTATGTCGTAGAAGGTGATAAGCCAACAACAGACAAACTTAAAGATGCGGTTACTACAAAAGGAAATGATAAAACTGTAGATGAATCTAAGATTCCTGAAACAAAAGGAAAAGTTGGAGATGATACATTAACTGTACCAGTAACAGTAACATACGGTTCAGGTGATAATAAACGTGAAGAAACAGTAAATGTACCAGTGAAAGTTGTTAAAGGATATCCACAATTAGTAGCAGTAAGTGAGGATAAGAAACAACCTTCTCCAGAAGATAATATTGATACTTCAGACTATCCAGATGACGCAACATATGAATACAAAGAAGAAGTAGATACAACAGCACCTGGAGATAAGAAAGTAACAGTAGTTGTTAAACAAGGGGATAAAGTACTAGTAGAAGTACCAGCAACAGTACGTGTAGTAGATAGCAAACCACAATTTGTTGTTGCAGACCCTAAGAAACCACAACCGGATGTTAAAGCAAGCATTACTCCAGATGAATATCCAACAGGAACTGAATTTGAATATAAAGAACCAGTTGATACAACAACAGCAGGTGAAAAAGAAGTAACAGTTGTAGCTAAATTAGATGGAAAAACAATTGTAGAAGTACCAGCTAAAGTAATGGTAGTAGATCCTAAGACACAATATGTGTTTGAAGACCCTGCAAAATCACAACCATCAGCTGATGAAAGTATCGATCCTGACCAATATCCAGAAGGAACTAAATTTACTTATAAAGATGGTGAAGTAGATACAACAACACCAGGAGATAAGAAAGTAACAGTAGTAGCTAAAGATGGCGAAGACAAACTTGTAGAAGTACCTGCAGTAGTTAAAGTATTACCATTAGTGAAACCTGAAGGATTAACAGTTCTTAAAGGAAGCGAAAACTTAGAAGCTGCAGTTAAAGCTAAAGCTGAAGAAGTAGTAGCTGCATTACCAAAAGATAAACTTCCTGAAGGTGTAACTGTAAAAGTTAAAGAAGTGAAAGCAGGAACTACACCAACAACAGCTGAAGTAACTGAAACAGGAAAACCAAAACCTGCGACAGTTGTTGTTGAATATACTGATGATAAAGGAAACGTTATTGGAACAAAAGAAGTAGAAGTACCAGTAACAGTAGTAGGATCAACACCAAAATCAGTAGTAGTATTCGAAGGTGATAAACCAACTAAAGCTAAAGATGCCGTAACACCAGGACAAGGTGGAACAGTTGGAGAACCAACAACATTACCAGAAACAGCTGGAAAAGCAGGAGCTACAGATGTAACAGTAGAAGTACCAGTAACTTATGACAATGGAAAAGTAACTGAAAAAGTAAA
Organism: Streptococcus mitis; assembly: GCF_047465045.1. Lineage (GTDB taxonomy): Bacteria > Bacillota > Bacilli > Lactobacillales > Streptococcaceae > Streptococcus > Streptococcus mitis_DT. The sequence continues at coordinate 2,977 of NZ_JASHAR010000031.1, read as the reverse complement.
AGTACCAGTTACAGTATTACCAGTAGCAAAAGCGGACGTAACAGTAACTAAAGGAACAACTCCAGAAAAACTGAAAGAATTAGCAAAAGCTAAAGCTGATGAAGCAATTAAAGCAAAAGACTTTACAGATAAATTACCAAAAGATGCGAAAGTAACTGTAGGTGATGTAACAAAAGCTATTGAAGACAAAGTAACAGCTAAAAAAGGAACTGGAGTAACAACAGTAGAAGTACCAGTAACATACACAGTTGATGGAAAAGACTATACAACTACAATTCCAGTAACAGTCAATGTTAAAGGTTCAGATGTTAAACCAGTCTACGTTGTAGAAGGTGACCAACCAAAAGCTGATGATGTAAACAAAGCAATCACTCCTGATACAGATGGAACTAAAACACCTGTCACTGATGAAGATATCAACAAAGCTATCCCAACAACAGAAGGTAAAGTTGGAGCTAATGATGTTAAAGTAACAGCGAAAGTTACTTATAAAGATGGTGGAGAAGAAGTTGTAACAGTACCAGTAACAGTATTGCCAAAAGTTTCTCCAAAAGGTGTCGTCGTACCGAAAGATACTGATAAAGGTACACTTGAAAAAGCTGTTGCTGATAAAGTAAAAGAATCAGCTGAAAATACCAAAGGTTTACCAGAAGGTGTAACAGTAACGGTTAAAGAAACTCCATTAACAACTCCAGGAACAGAAACAGCGGGTGAAAAAGACTCTGTAACTGTAACAGTTGAGTATAAAGATAAAGATGGAAACATTATTGCTACTAAAGAAGTTAAAGTACCAGTAATCGTAACACCAAAAGTAACTCCGGTGGTAGTGGAAGTTGGAACTCCAGTCACAGCAGAAGATGTTAAGAAACATGTTGACCTACCAAAAGATTGGGAAATTACAAATGTTGGAGAAATTCCAGCGACAACAACACCAGGTGAAAAACCAACGGTGCCAGTAGAAGTGAAATTACCAAATGGAAAAACAATTACAGTACAAGTGCCAGTAATTGTAACACCAAAAGTAACTCCAGTAGTAGTAGAAGTAGGAACTCCAGTCACAGCAGAAGATGTTAAAAAACATGTTGACTTACCAGAAGGATGGGAAATCATCGAAGAGAACTGGGTAATTCCAACAACAGAAACCCCAGGAGTAAAAACTGCGGTTAAAGTGAAGGTGAAATTACCAACAGGAGAAATCGTAGTGGTAGAAGTCCCAGTAACGGTAATTCCTAAACGCATTCCAGAAACTAATCCATACAATGGAGATGGATATAACGGTGGTGGAAATGGTGGTAGCAACTACCGACCAACACCACAACCAGTTCCAACACCACAACCAGTTCCATCAACACCAGAGACTCCTGAACAACCTGCAACTCCTGCAGAACCAGGACAACCAACAACTCCAAATCAACCTGCTGTTCCAACACCAGCTGAAACTTCAGTACCAACTGATTCAGCTACTCAACCAGCAATACCTAAATATGTTGATGGTCAAAAAGAATTGCCTAACACAGGTACAGAAGCTAACGCTAACCTTGCAGCGCTTGGACTTCTTGGAGCCCTAAGTGGATTTGGACTTCTTTCTCGCAAGAAAAAAGAAGACTAAAAACTCATAGTTTTTGAGAAGATGATTCGTCATCTTCTTTTTTTATATCCGCTCCTTTTTCTTATAGTTTGAAACTATAGGGTTGCCTAGGAAAGAAGTGTTAGAGGGTACTAGCAGTTTTTGGTATAATGGAAGATATTTGAAAGAAAAGAGAAGTGATATGACACAGATTATTGATGGGAAAGCTTTAGCGGCCAAATTGCAGGGGCAGTTGGCTGAAAAGACTGCAAAACTAAAAGAAGAAACAGGTCTAGTACCTGGTTTGGTAGTGATTTTGGTGGGAGATAATCCTGCCAGCCAAGTCTACGTTCGTAACAAGGAACGTTCTGCCCTTGCGGCTGGTTTTCGTAGCGAAGTAGTGCGAGTTCCAGAGACCATTACGCAAGAGGACTTGCTAGACCTGATTGCTAAATACAATCAAAATCCAGCTTGGCATGGGATTTTGGTCCAGTTACCTTTACCCAAACATATCGATGAAGAGGCAGTTTTGTTAGCCATTGACCCAGAAAAAGATGTGGATGGTTTCCATCCCTTGAATATGGGTCGCCTTTGGTCCGGACATCCAGTTATGATTCCATCAACACCTGCAGGAATTATGGAGATGTTTCATGAATATGGAATCGATTTAGAAGGTAAAAATGCGGTCGTCATCGGTCGTTCAAACATTGTTGGAAAACCCATGGCCCAGCTTCTTTTGGCCAAGAATGCAACAGTGACCTTGACCCACTCACGGACTCATAATCTCGCTAAGGTTGCTGCAAAAGCGGACATTCTTGTGGTCGCAATCGGTCGTGCCAAGTTTGTGACTCCTGACTTTGTCAAACCAGGTGCGGTTGTTATTGATGTAGGGATGAACCGCGATGAAAATGGTAAGCTTTGTGGTGATGTTGATTATGAGGCGGTTGCACCACTGGCTAGCCATATCACGCCAGTTCCTGGAGGTGTAGGTCCTATGACTATTACTATGCTCATGGAGCAAACCTATCAGGCAGCACTTCGGACATTGGATATAGAATAGGAAAAAAGAACCTGAGACAAAATAGTTCTCAGCCACAAAAAAGCTAGAGATTTCCAATAGCGGAACTCTAGCTTTTTAATTTTGAGTCGTTCTCTTATTGTATTTGAGGAGGTTATTGGCCATAAGTATCAATCCCATGTCAATTCTCACTTGACGCGTCCCTCTCAGATTACATCTCTTGTAACCCAAACAAGCCTTTATCTGCCCAAAGACAGGTTCCACATCAATCTTGCGTTGAGCGAAAATCTGTCTACCTTCGGGAGATAAAAGCGTCTGGCATTCTTTAGTTTTTAAGTGCTGATAGCGTTCATTAATATACAGTCCCTTTTGAGGAGCTGATTCAGGTTCAT
>NZ_JASHAR010000030.1:0-9677 GCF_047465045.1 Streptococcus mitis | reverse complement strand
TTGATACTTATGGCCAATAAACTCCTCAAATACAATAAGAGAACGACTCAAAATTAAAAAGCTAGAGTTCCGCTATTGGAAATCTCTAGCTTTTTTGTGGCTGTGAACTATTTTGTCTCAGGTTCTTTATCACTCTGTTTCTATAGATGATTAAAATCTATTTCACATGTTTTGCGAGCTCTTCTTGCGCTTTTTTATTGGATTCTTCTTTTTCTTTCATCCATTTATCTTGAGCTTTTTGATATTCATCTGCTGTGACTGCCTTGTCTTGAAGTTCAAGGTATTTGTACAAGAGTGGCTCACTTGTACCTTTATTTCCTGACAATGCAAATGGTATTGTAAATGGTACCATCTTAGACAAGATTGGACGCCCTGTACGAGATGTAGTTGGAATAATCAAAGCACTATCTGTCAACCAAGCTTGAGCTGCAGCGTATTTATCATATCGTTTAGCAACATCTATAGACTCATCACCAGCTTCAGTAACCAATTTCTCGTAGTCATATAGACCTACTTTTTTAGCAGCTACATTATCTTTCCCTGAGTCAAATCCTAAATATGTTTTAGTACTTTCTCCTACAGATGGTTTGATGATATCAAGGTAAGTTGATGGATCGGCAAAGTCTGGACCCCAACCGACATTATCTGATAAATCCCAGTCTTCGCCAGCAGCATTTTCAGCAAAATATGTAATATTGTTTACTTCATCTTTTTGTAGTTGTTGAATATCAATAATGACATTATCAGTTCCTAAAGTCGCTTCCAAGGATTGTTTCATAGATTGCACGCGCTGAACTTTTGTAGTTGCTGTTTGGTCAACAGGCATATCTAGGTGAATTGGGAATTGGACTCCTTCTGCTTGTAAGGCTGATTTAGCTTTAGCAAATTCAGCCTTGGCTTTCTCTGGATTGTAAAGGCCATCCTGAGAATCTGCAAGATTAACATCCTTCCATTCATCCCCATAAGTGATCAATTTCTCTTTGACCATATCGCCAAAATTTTTACCATCTGCTTGAACAAATGTTGGTGGAACAAAGAGATTACGTAAGATTTTGCTTGCTCCAGTTTCTCCATTCAACTGAGAGGCATAGGCTGTACGGTCAAAACCAAAGGCAATAGCCTGACGGAAATCCTTGTTTAAAAGAGCCTTTTTCGTAGATGTTTTTTGTTCTTCGCTGGTCTTAGATGTGTATTTATAAGATTGGCGGTCAATATTTGTTCCCACTAGATACGTAACAGAGTCTTGTTGAGTATAGACAATATTGTCTTTCAGCTCTTTTTCAAGTTCTGCAAAACTTGCACTTGTTGGATAGAGACGAGCTGCTGTAAGGCTACCATCTTTAAAGTTTTCTGCTGGTTTGCTAGTATCTTGACCATCCCAGAATGACAATTTGATCTTGTCAATATGCACATTATCCTTATCCCAGTAGTTCGGATTTTTCGCAAATTCAACAGAGGATTTGGTCACAATGGATTTCAACAAATAAGGACCATTGTACAAGATACTACTTGGATCCGTAGCTTTGGCAAAATCATCCCCTTTTGAGTTCAAAAACTCTTCATTAACTGGCGCAAGCACACCCATGGTTGTTTTTGAGTTCCAAAAACTTTCAGGTTTGTTCAACGTGTATTGGACTGTTTGATCATCAAGGGCTTTAATCCCGACTTGAGAAAAATCTTTAATTTCCCCTTTAGCATAAGCATCCAGACCTTTGATTGAATCTTGTACCAAGTAAAGGGCTTCTGCTTTCTTATCTGTTGCATATTTAAGACCTGTCACAAAGTCTTGAGCCTTAACAGGAGCATACTCTTCTCCCTCAGATGTATACCACTTGGCATCCTGACGAATCTTATAAGTATAAGTCAAGCCATCCTTAGAAACTGACCAGTCCTCTGCCATTGAGGGAATAAGGTTCCCGTATTTATCATTTTCAAGCAATCCATCAATCACATTACTAGTAATGTCGGCAGTTGCTGCCTTACCAGTTGTCAAATAGTTGAGATTATCTGGATGTGTCTCGTATGTAAATGCAAAGGTCTGCTCACCTTTAGTAGCAGAACCACCCGAGCAAGCCGCTAAGACACCTGCTGCTAATAAAGTTACTCCCGCAAAAGCCAATACTTTCCTTGTTTTCATAGTCTTCTCCTTTGTTTTTTTATTCATTATAGCCCCTTTTTTGAGTCCTGTCAATACAATTTTCTGAATTTTTGAAAATTATTTTTTAAACAATAACTTCGCAAAAATATGAATAATATCAAAAACCCCTCAACTACATTACGTAGTCAAGGAATTATTGATCATATTTGTAAATAGCAACTGATAACAGTTCTAGGTGTTTAATCTAACTCATTTCTTGCACACTGTAAAGCTGCTCCAATTACTTGGTGCATATCGTAATAACGATAGTGTCCTAAACGACCACCAAAGATAACATTCCCTTGCTCATCAGCCAATTTTTTATATGATTTATACAAATGATTATTACGATCATTATTTACTGGATAATAAGGCTCATCACCTTTTTCCCATGTTTTAGAATGTTCTTTAGTAATGATAGTCTTTGCTTGATTCCCAAACTCAAAATGTTTGTGTTCAATAATGCGAGTATATGGAGTTTCTGAATCCGTATAGTTCACAACTGCATTTCCTTGGTAATTCTCCATATCCAAGGTCTCATTTTCAAAACGAAGACTACGATACTCTAGTTCACCCAACTTATAGTCAAAGAATTCATCAATCATACCAGTAAAGACAATTTTAGGGAAGTTCTTCATATATTGTTCTTTATTGGCAAAGAAATCAACATTTGTTTCTACATCAATGTTTTCATGATCCAACATTTTTTCAACTATTTGAGTGTAACCACCAATTGGAATCCCTTGATAGGTATCATTAAAATAGTTGTTATCGTAGGTCAGGCGTACTGGCAAACGGCGAATGATAAAGGCTGGAAGTTCTGTAGTTGGCTTGCCCCACTGTTTCTCTGTATAGTCTTTGATTAATTTTTCGTAGATGTCTGTACCTACAAGAGAAATAGCCTGTTCTTCCAAATTTTCAGGAGTTTTGCCATTTAAAACAGCACGTTGCTCATCAATCTTAGCCTGTGCTTCTGCTGGCGTCACAACTCCCCAAAGTTTATTGAAGGTATTCATATTAAAAGGAAGATTATAAATCTCTCCCTTATAATTTGCAACTGGAGAGTTTGTGTAACGGTTAAACTCTGCAAACTGATTTACATAATCCCAAATCTCCTTATCAGAAGTATGGAAGATATGAGCTCCATATTGATGAACTTGAATTCCTTCCTCTTCACGAGTATAGATATTACCCGCGATATGATTTCGTTTTTCAATGACTTTTACTTTTTTTCCTTTTAGGGCTGCTTCATGGGCAAAGACTGCACCAAAAAGACCAGCACCAACGACAAGATAATCGTACATAACTCCCTCCTTTTATTTTTAACAAACTGTTGTAGCAATTGTACAAGATGGATAACTTTAATCGATGTTACAATTGCATGTTTTACATCTCAAGTCCGTACTTCTTGTCCATAAGCTTCTGTCAAAAGGACCTTGCTTTCTTGCTTAGATTTTAAAACATCATCCACACCAAATACGATATACGAATGAATATCAATCATTGTGTCTTATTTTCCTTCCATCACATCATTGATTGCAGCCTTGACTGACTCTAAACTGCTATCACTTATCTCCATCATGTAAAGGTTGCTATCAGGCATGGCATAGGATGGCAAATCCATACGCCCTGTTCCTTTAAGATCTTGCGAATTAATCTTATAAGTTCCACCACTCTCAAGTTGGGCATTGGCCAGGTTCATCATGGTTTCAAGTGGCATATTGGTTTGCACGGAATCTTGTAGACCCTTTATAATACTGTCATAATTTTTCAAAGCTTCTGTCGAAGTTAACTTTTGCAGAATTGCAACAATGACTTTTTGCTGGTTACGACCACGATCTCGGTCTCCATCTGCCAATGAATAACGCTCACGTACAAAGCTAAGAGCTTGCTCCGAGTCAAGATGAACATTCCCTACAGGATAGAACTTCCCATTTGTATGAGCAGTAAATTCTTGATCATTATGAACATCAACTCCACCGAGAAGATCTATTAATTTCAAGAAAGAAGTGAAATTCAAACGAGCGTAATAGTTCAAGTCAATACCGTAGAGATTTTCCAGGGTATGAATGGAAGCATCTACTCCATAAATCCCCGCATGGGTCAACTTATCTTTTTGGTTGTTACCACCATCTGCAATTGGAACATAGGAATCACGAGGTGTTGTGGTCAAGAGAATCTTTTTAGTTTCGCGATTCACTGTCATAATGATATTGACATCCGAACGAGAAACTGAACTAATTGGACCGTAAGTATCAATTCCGCTGATATAAACATTGAAACTGTCACCTTTGACATCCTTTGGAGTTTCAACCTTCTTAGTCAATTCTTTGGTATAGATTTTCTTAATCTTTGAAGCATAGTCTGGATATTCGGATTCGATAATGTTTTCAAAGACACTGTTTAGAAGGATTGCCTTTGTATCTCCAGCTAACAAGCTCTTATAGGCCGCAAGATAAGAACTGCTTTCTTCGACTGTCAATTCCTTGTTTTGACTAGCCTTCAGGTCATTCAGCAACTGTTGGATATTTTCCTTATCTGTCCCCGTCGGCCCCATTACACTGGTTACTTGACTGATATTCTCAATTGGATTATCTGCTAACACCGCAATACTCATCGAATAATTTGAGTAGTTCGATGTCGCATTTAAGCGACTGGTAAAGCCAACGAACTGACTTACAGCAAAGAGGGAAGTCCCATTAATCAAAATACCAAGTAGTAATAAAATCAGCGTTAGATTCTTAGCTTTCTTGGACCGAATTAAAAAGAAGCACAAGATGGCTAAGGCTACAATTAAGACGGTAACTACTATATTCAGATATCGGAAGGCTAGCATATTGTACTTGAAAATCAAAAACAATAAAAAGACTGCTAGTACTGCATAGATAGCTAGCAACCCCCAACTAATCATAATCTTTGTTTTACCCTGACGAGCTCGCTTCGAAGATTTACTCACGATATACCTCTATTATCAATTTTTATTTCATTTTATTATATCATAAAAAACTACACTTGTGGCCTACATCCGCTTAAGTAAGGCGTTCTCATCTTCTTTCCGAAACATTCTTTTTGACTTGCAACCAATTACATCAATAAATTTACTATATAAACATAAAAACGAGGTCCCTTACGGAAACTCGCTCATCATTATTTAACATGATTTTCTGCTTCTTTTTGAGCTTTTTCGATTGCTTTTTTGCTTTCTTGCTCCCATTTAGTCTTCGCTTCTTCAAACTGCTTAGTCGTCACAGTATCTTTTTGCAGTTTCATGTACTTGTAGTTATTGCCATCACCCTTGATGCCGACCAATGAATACCCTCTTGTAAATGGTGTTACTCTGGTCACAGATGCTGTTCCACCACTTGACATAGCTGACATAATCAGAGAATTATCAATCATCCAAGCCTGTGCTTCAGCATATTTTTCATAGCGTTTGGCTACATCTTTATTTTCACTATCTGCATCTTTGAGCATCTTGGTGTAAGTATCAAGACCCAGACTAGCAATTTTAGCTTTATCTTCCTGAGCATCTAGACCAAAAATCTTGAGGTAGAACCCATCCTCTGCATTGAAAGGATTGAGATAGGTTGATGGATCTTGGTAGTCACCTACCCAGCCATCAAAGTTCAAATCGTAGTCTCGATCAGCTGGTGTTGGTGCTAAGAAGGCTACGTTATTAAAATCATCTGTTGAAAGTTGCTGAACATCAATGACAATGTTATCAGCACCTAAAACTGACTCAAGGGTCTGCTTAACTGAGTTCATGCCTGTCACAGCATTTTTACTTGTTTGATCAACAGCTACATCCAAGTGAATAGGGAAAGTCACACCTTGACTTGCCAATTCTTTTTTAGCTTCCGCAAATTTTGCTTGGGCTTTTTCTTTGTTAAAATAGGCATCCTGAGCATCTGCCAAGTTAATACCTGACCATTCTGTGCCATAGTTGACCAATTTAGAAGCGACTACTTCTCCAAAAGTCTTGTCTCCAACTTGGACAAATGTAGGAGGTACTAGGGTGTTACGAAGGGTCTTGCTAGCCGCTTCTTCCCCATTTGACTGAGCAGAATAGGCTGTGCGGTCCAAGGCAAAGTTCACCGCTTGGCGGAAGTTCTTGTTCAAAACAGCTGTCTCAGTTGACTTCTTCTGCTCATCTGTTGTTTTAGCAGTGTGATTGTAGGCCTTACGGTTGACGTTAAAATTGAAATACCAAGAAGTCTTGTCCTGCAAGCTATAGACGATATTATCCTTATATTTCTCCTTGGTCTTAGCAAAGTTAGAACTATTTGGATAAACACCTGCGATTGAATAAGCTCCACTTTCAAAGTTACGGATGGTCAATTCTTGGTCTGAACCATCAAAATAGGCCAATTTTACGTGTTCAATCGATACTTTGTCATGATCATAATAATGCGGATTTTTCACATACTCGATCGATGATTTTGATGTGAAATCTTTTAACAAATAAGGTCCGCTGTAGAGAATGCTATCTGGAGATAGGGTACCAAAATCTTTCCCTTTTGAGTTTAGAAACTCTTCATTCACTGGGAAAAGAATACTGTTGGTTGTTTTTGAGTTCCAGTAAGGTTCTGGGCGCGCCAAAGTATACTCAACAGTATGGTCATCAATGGCTTTCACTCCAACCTTAGAAAAGTCAGAATCCGCTCCTGTAATATAATCATTCAAGCCCTTGATTGAGTTTTGAATCAAGTCAATGGCCTGGGATTTATTATCCACTGCGTATTTGATACCTGTCACAAAATCTTGTGCCTTGACTGGGGCATACTCTTCACCGTCAGCCGTAAACCATTTGGCATCTTTTCTCAGTTTATAGGTATAAGTCAGACCGTCGCTTGAAACAGACCAGTCCTCTGCCAAAGATGGAACTAGGTTTCCGTGGTTGTCATTTTCAAGCAAACCATCAACTAGGTTAGTAATAATAGCTGTATTATCAGCGTAGTAGTCTAATAAGTAGTTAAATGTAGTTGGGTTTCCACTAAAGGTTGATGAGTAAGTTTTTGTATCTGAACCTGATTGTCCGCAAGCAGTTAACAGCAAGGCAGCTGCAACAGTCAGACCTGCACTAAGGATACGCTTTTTTGTAGTCATCTTCTTTCTCCTTTATGTTAGTTTTTATAACATAGATTTATTTTACCAAAATAGTGGAAATTTGTAAAGTTAATTGAATTTTAAGAATGAAAGTTTATAAATTTTAGTCATAAAAAAAACAAAGGATTCCTGTCTTTCATACAGTCCTCCCTTGTTTTTATGTGATTTATTGATTAAAAAGCCATTTGTAGAAATGAGCCTAGACTCATTTTACGTGTTTTTCTAAATCCTTTTGATACTGAGCATTAGATTCGAGTTTTTCCTTTTGCCACTTTTTAAGAGCTGCCTCATACTCGTTAGTTGTCACGATATCATTTTGAAGTTGCATACCTTTGAAAATAAATGGATCCCCCTTAATTCCGACCTGTGAATAAGCTTTGGTGAATGGCACAGTACGACTAACCATAGGAGAGCCACCTGAAGAAGCAACTGGAATAAGAAGTGAACTATCAGTAACCCAAGCCTGTGCTTTAGCATACTTTTCGTATCGTTTATCAAGATTACTTGTCTCAGATGCAGCATCATCCAAAAGCTTCTTGTATTCATCCAATCCAACTTTCGCCATGACTTCAGGATCCTTGCCCTTTGTTATACCTAGATGCTTCAAAGCAGAACCCTTCTTAGCATCTAAAATATTGAGATAGGTTGCTGGATCTTGATAATCTGGTCCCCAACCAGTTCCGTTCAAATCATAATCTTTTTGGGTTGGAACTTTAGCTTGAGAAGTAATACTTTCCTTCTCATTATCCGTCATTTGAAGAACATCTATAATTACATTCTCAGTTCCCAATGTTTCTTCAATCGATTGTTTTAATGAATTTGTCTGTTGAACTGCAACTACATCTGTCTGTTCTACTGGTACATCCAAATGAATCGGGAAACTTACTCCCTTAGATTGCAATTCTGTTTTCGCTTTTTCAAATGTAGACTTGGCCTTTGTTGGATTGTAAATTGTATCTTTGCCATCTGTGAGAGTCACATCTTTCCATTGCTCTCCATATTTCAGCAGTTCATCCTGAGCCAGCTGCCCGAAAGTCTTCCCAGCTACTTGAACATAGTTATCTGGCACTAGACTATTACGAATAATCTTATCCGCACCTTCTTCGCCATTTAATTGAGCTGTATAGGCGTGGCGATTAAATGCAAAATTAAGAGCCTGACGGAAGTTCTTATTGAGAAGAGCTTCTTTTGTTGATGTTTTTTGTGACTCATCTGTTTTAGCAGTTTTATTATAGGACTGACGATTTACGTTAACGGTGAGATAATAACTTGTTGCCTCTTGTGGACTATATACAATCTTATCACCATATTCCTTTTTAGTTGATTCAAAGTTTGAGCTTGTTGGAAAAAGACGTGCAGTTGTATAGGCACCTTGTGTAAAGCTACGAATTAAGGATTCTTGGTCTGAACCATCATAGAATGTCAATTTAACATTATCAATTTTGACATTGTCCTTATCCCAATAGTTAGGATTTTTTTCATATTCAATCACAGATTTAGAAATCAAAGATTTCAAAAAATATGGGCCATTGTAAAGAATACTTGATGGAGTTGGCGCTCCGTAATCCTTGCCTGTTGCATTCAAAAATTCTTCATTTACAGGAAGCATGGTTGCTGTGGTTACTTTAGAGTTCCAAAAACTTTCCGGTTTATTAAGGGTATATTCTACCGTATAATCATCAAGAGCCTTCACACCTACAGTTGAGAAGTCATTTGTCTCACCACTAACATAAGCCTCCAATCCTTTGATGGATTTCTCAACCAAAGAAAGACCATCGGATTTTCCGTCTGCTGCATGCTTTAATCCGGTGACAAAATCCTGAGCCTTAACTTCCGCATACTCTTCTCCTTCTGAAGTATACCACTTCACACCTTTACGTAGTTTGTAAGTATAAGTCAAGCCATCTTTAGAAACTGACCAATCCTCTGCTAGAGAAGGAATCAGATTCCCATATTTATCATTCTCTAAAAGACCGTCGACGACGTTACCTATTACGTCAGAAGTTGAACTTTTACTTGTAACGCTATAATCCAAGGATGATGGATCAACAGCATAAACATAAGAAAATGTTTTGGGAGCGTCTGCATTCTTTTCACTTTTCCCACAAGCTGTTAAAAGAATGGCTGTACTCAAGGTCACTCCTGCTCCTAAGAGCCACTTTTTCGATTGCATAAATAATCTCCTTCAAAATAGTATTTTCACTATTATACCCTATTTTTTTACAAATGCAAGAGCTTTTGACAGATTTTTTAGAAAATTCTAACAAATATTTTTAAAAGAGTTTTTTACAAAATATTTAGTAACAAGAGTCTGGGACAATAGTCCCTTATTTCCAAAAAAACAACGGATTTGCCGTTGCTTTTTTGCATGGTTGCGATAGTCTTGGTAAAATAGAGTTGCACAATAAACCATTTAGAAAGGCTATCCCATGCA
>NZ_JASHAR010000029.1:0-11336 GCF_047465045.1 Streptococcus mitis | reverse complement strand
AGTGCGTTGCGACAGTTCTGTCTGTCAACTGACTAGCTGGCGTCCATTCTTGCGCATTTGCAGAGTACTCTAGACTGAGTACTGGGTTGGTTTGACCTTGTAGCTGGATACTGTTAACTTGATGGATTCGGTCAAGCTTCATACCTAGATAGCTATGAGCAGGAAGTTTAGTTCCAGCTGGAATTTGAAGTTCATAACGACCAAGGCTATCCACTACCGGCGTTTCCTTCAAGGATTCCACGTTGGTGTCTGTTAAGTCAAGATTTGGACTATCGACATCTACTGTAAATTCCGCAATTCTCCACCACTTATTTAAGGTTTGTGTATTGCGAATGCGAACAAAACGAGTTGTAAATTCTTGCACGATATCAGAAGTTCGTTGCCCTGATAAATTTTGAAGCGTTGTCCAATTTGTACCATCTGCAGAATATTCGATGATACCAGATGCTAGTTTGTCTCGTTCCCCTTGCATCAGATGAACTCGTTTTACTTTATGCAGTCCACCTAAGTCCATTTGTACCCAAGCTTGTGCTGGTGTGACATTGGTCTGATCAACATGTGCCATCATGGATTCTGTGTTTTCTCGACCATCTTGCATCTGAACAACACTTGTTCCATATTTGTAAACAAGGTTTGGACTTAAACTAATAGTGCCCCTAACTTTCTCACTACCCAACTCTAGGGGTCTATTTACAGCAATTTCACGCATGGCGAGCCAAGCATTATCCTTCTTAGCTGTTGCTATCATACGAACAGCTTGAGCTGTGATATCGAGGTCATTAAATTCCAGAATACGTTCTCGACCAGTATAAGCAGGGCTCGTTATGGCTACCCATTCTCCATGTTCATTTTGATATTCAACAAGAGCATTACTAAAGGTATAATTATCGGCCGTATTAGTACCCGTAGCGAAACCTAATTTGTGTATTTTAATTGCCTTATTAAAGCGCAAGCCTACATAATCACCTCTCTCAATCACAATGGTTGTTTTGGCAATCACATGTGTATCAAAGTCACCATCTGTGACTTCTTTCAATCCGCCTTCTATTCCAGCACGATTCGTAATAAATGTTGTCACAAATTTATCTGGATTCAACATTGATTGGATGTGCAAGGCTAAGTATTCTTTGAGATTATTGATAAATGGTCGAATATGTTGGACACCAAATTCTGCGTATTCATAATGGTCAACGTAAAAGAAGGCATGTTTAACTGACTGGTCATAATGTTTGACTCCTGCCTGATAATACTCCCACACCTTGGCATCATTATTTTCAGTAAGACCTTCTGTAGCTGTTAGGAAAGCTTCAAGCGCGTTCATTTGATCTACTGTATTATCTAACCAATAGTGAATTTGTTCGATTAATTTCTGATTGCCTTTTTCTTTAAGTAAAAGAGCATTGGCTTTCAAACCAGCAAAAATGTCCCTCAACTCTTTTCTTTCAGAATCCAGATTTTGACCAGATTTGAGTTTGTTATAGAATTCTGTCAATTTTGGAGCCAATTCTACAGACTCTTCTAATTTAGTGACATGGGGAGGTCTATTTTGATTGCGCATGTGTTTTCCGAGTTCTCGAAAAGCCTTTGAAACACTGCTTTCTTCAAAATGATCATTGACTACATAGTTAAAGGCCATATCGTTGATTTGTTCTGCTTCTTCTGCACTTCTCCATTGTTTCCATCCATACTGAGCCATATCAAAAAGTGCCACTTTAGATGCTTCAGATTGTTGCATTGGATTTAACATAATTCCTTGTGCAAGTGATAAATCAACATTTGGATGTAAGAATTTTTCACCACCACCAAGAATTAGGTGGGGTTTTGTATTGTCATTACATGGCCAGTTAATCCAGAACTGAATTGGACGATAAGTCTTACCACCTTCTGTTAAATTTTTCTTTAAGTTCGTTAAGAATGTTTGGTCAACAGCCCCCCAGACCTTTCCACCAGTAAGAGTTAAATGGACATTTTCAGGAAGATGTTCATTCAAGGTCCGAAGTTCAGCTTCAGTTCCTTGCCCCATGTACCAGGCAGGAACAAAAATCATATCTTTACGGAGACCACTGTATGTTGTTTGTTTTTCAGTCAACCAATTTGTGATATCCTTCATCAAGCGAACATAACTATGGTAACCACCAACTGGGCTTGGTGCATCATCTGCAAGCACACCAAATTCACGCACTCCCACGTCCAACAACTGAGTAAACTTAGCCTTTATGGTTGCAAGGTCAGCCTGGTAATGCGCTTCATTACCAAAGCGGATACGGTTGTTCATGAATGGATGGATTGTCCAAACATAACGTGTTTTCGTTTGATTACCGACACGTGCAAGTTCTCGGATTTCAGCCAGTTTTTCTTCTGGGTAAAGTTCACGCCATTTCTTATTGTGGTATGGATCATCTTTTGGTGCGAAATAGTATTGAGTTAACTTCAATTCACTTCCATAACGCATCAATTCTTTACGATTTTCATTAGACCATGGATTTCCATAGTAACCTTCGATGAAACCACGGTTCTTGATTTCAGCGTAATCTTCCACTGTCACATTGCGAAGGACTGGCACTTGACTTTCCTTGAGCATGTGTTTCAAGGTTGTCAAACCATAAAAGACTGCATCTGTGTCTTTTCCGACGATAGAAATTGAGTTATCCTTAATGGTCAGAGCATAAGCATCAATTTTGTCAAAGAGACCTGCTGAAACCTTGGACATATTTTGCTCTGCTTGTGAACCTTGTCCATGCACTCCCAGATAGATATTAGTTGCTCCAGAAACTGCCATTTTACTAGTTTTGTAAGATACTTGATTGTCCTGCAAGACACTCTTCAAGCGATTACGAGTATAGATATCGAGTTGATCTCCCATAACTAGATTGACTTGCTTACGAAGAGCTGTCACTCCTTCTCCATAAGTCACTTTTTGTGGAGTTGGGAAGACCTTGTACTCTTTCTTGAGATAATCTACGCTCTTGCTGGCAGCTGCAATACTGTCTTCGCTAGCTGGTTTACTTGCAGTGAATTGATCTGCCAATTCAACTGTTCCATCACCTGTTTGATCTACTTTTGGAGTTTCAGGTGTAGTTTTAGAGATTTCTTTATCATTTTGTCCTCCACTCATAGTTTCAGACGGCTTTGTTTCATTCTCTGGAATTCCAGGTGCTTCAGCTGGTTTAAGATTATTTGTCGAATCGGTAGAGCCAATCGTTCCTGTAGTTTCTCCATTTCCAACTGTCGAGCTAGTTTCCTTCCCAGCATTTTCTTCCGCTTTCTTCAAAACTGCTGCAAGTTCATCAGGTAACTTTTCCAATGGCTGAGCTTGAGTTATAGTTCTCTCTTTATCTCCCACATTACCTGTTTCTGCAGCCTCTACTAGATTAACACCAAAGATACTGGCACCAATCATAACAGAAGCTACTCCAATAGCGAATTTACGAATACTGTAATGACAACGTTTATTGAAAAAATTTTTATCCATCTTTGTCTTATCTCCTTTCGTCCAAACACGAAAGTAAACGATTCCATTTTTACTAGTAAAGACGGAGAGGCCTAATCGGTCCTCTCCATCTATTCGACTCATTTATCGATGTGATTTTTTATTATCGACCAAGCTATACCAATAGGATAGCATTAGACGCACAAACTAATCCTCTTTTCGTTTTGCAGTTAATAGGGCTGCTGACAAGGCCAAGCTAACACCTGCCAAGAAAATAGCTGTTTCTGACTGTTTTTCACCAGTTTCTGGCAATCTCTTGTCTTCCTTGGCAACTTGAACTGCTGCTTCTACAAAGTTAGCACTGCCTTTGAATTCTGGAACTTCGTTTACTGGCGCAGGCTCCTCACCCTTACTATTTGAAATAGATGGTTTTACTCCTACCTCAATAATACGATCTTGAGCTTTTCTTTGTTCAGAATGAACAAGAGTTCTAGTAGTTCCCGATACTTGAATATAGTCAACTTTCTCTCCAGCTTGTCCTTCAGAAACTACACGACGTTGACCTTGAGCAAGCTCAGGGGTTTCATGAATAACTTCTTTAAACGGAAGTGGAGTCTTTTCAATTTCCAAGCTTGGAGCTTCTGCAACTAAGTTCTTAACGCCTTCTGTCGGTGTTGTTTGGAAGGTAGACTTAAAGTGTAAACGATATTCTTTCACCAGATTTCCATCTTTGGAAACAAGACGAACAAGTGTTGGAAGATTTGTATTTCCATGATCCACTACTGTGACTACTCCATGTCCACTAGTTGTCGCAGTGACTTTTGGTTTAGTTCCCATTGTTGTTAGGGTGTACTCTGTCACATTTGGATCAAAGTTTTCCAATGATTTTCCATCGATCGAAATAGTCGCTGATGGTGTTTCGACTTCTGCTTCCTTGCCTGCAGAGTAGGCTGTAAATTCGACTACTGCTAGCCCGTTAGTAGTAGACTTACGAGTCATTCGAGCACGAATAGCTGTCGTTTGAACTGGATCAAAGTTAAACTCGATTGGTTTACCAGCTACTAATTCTCCAGAAGCTTTGTAAGGAATTGGTGCCCAATTTTCTGCCTTGTTGAATGGATGGTCAGCATTTTCTTCATAACGAGAAATCGTACTTGGTTCTGTAAAGGCAGGACCAATATATCTTTCTAGAACCATTTTCTCTGGGGCATCTGTTCCACTATCTTTAAAGAACTGAATGGCTACTTTTCCAATAGACTGAGGGGCAATTTTACCATCCTTCTTAAAGAGTAGTCCGACAGAAGTTTCTTCATTTTTCGGAGTACGAGACCAGTTTGTCCAACGTCCATCTTCATTGTATTGTCCATCATTGATATAGAAAATTCTATCATGTGAAGCTGCTTGTGTATCGTTCGTTGTCGAAGCAAAGGCTTTAGAATCCGTTTCATTGTTGCTTGGATTTTCTGAGATGGCTTGATTTCCTTTAGCTACAACTGTCATTTGCATGGTAGTTGTTAAATTTGTACCGATGACATGACCGGTAATTTCAAATGTTCCCTCATGCTCTGTCGCATGTTCAGGAATAGCATCCCACTTCACTGCAAGTTTAGCTGTAGTCCAAGTAGTTGAATTTGGATAATAAACGCCTACCTCTGAAGGAAGTTGAAGATTGTCTCCAACATTCAAGATTTTAGCACTATTTTCTGCAGCAAGAGGTTGACTAGTTTCTCTCTCATCATTGCGGAAGATTCTATATTCTTTCAATACCGTACCATCTTCTGCTTTTAAGATGAGACGTGTTGCACCTTTTGGACTGGTTGCCGGAACAACTGTTACCAAACCATTATTGCTAGCGGTTGCAGTGATTTCTTTGCTAGATTGAGGAATATAGTAATAAGTCTTAGATGGATTAAAGTGTTCAAGATCCTTGCCATCTACTTTGATAGAAATCTCTGAACTTGTAGAGCTTAAGACCTTGTTTCCAAGAACAGTTAGCTCTGTGAGACCAACACCTGATGTTCCATCAGCCTTCTTCATGCGCATACGAACAGCATAAGTTTCTACCTTGTCAAAGGTAAAGTGATTCGTTTGAGTTGCAGATAGCTGGCTTGGAGCATGTAAGTTTTCAACTGCCTTCCAGTTGGCTGGATTATTAAATGGATGATTAGTATCACGCTGAGCATTGCTGACATCACTTGGTAAATCTGGAATTTCTTTACCTACATAATATTCAACTACATATTCTTTTGGAAGACCAATTGCTCCATCAGTGTAGAAATCAACCGACAAATTGTTGACAAAACGTTTCGTCAAGTCTCCTGAATTACCAAACAAGATAGAAGCCCAGTCATTATCAGTATTTGTTCTCCAAGTAGTCCATCTATTTTTAGCATCTGATGGCGTTCTTGATACAGTCAAGTCGTTCAAGGAATTAGCTGAGTCATCTCCTCCTGTATTGGATACAATGGCAGCTGGCAATTGCGAACCTGTCCATTGTTTAGAGATATTATTTCCAGCAACAACTTGACTAGACACTCGAACATGAGCTTTAGTGGTCAGATTGCTATCAACTAAACGACCATTGATTTCATAGACCCCTTCAGTTTGACTAAAGTTGGCTAGAACCTGATCCCAAACTACATCTTTATAGATAGTTGTTCCATTAGAATGGTAAGCACGAACATTAGCTGGCAATTGAACTGTCTCACCCTTAGGAAGAGTAAGGCTGATTTCCTCTGCAACTTGTAGGCCTTCAACTGTCACCGTTGCTTGAGCTTCAATGTCTGTGCCTTCTACATGTCCTTTAAGCGTAAAGCTATGATAATGCCCCAACTCTTTTTCGTCTACCTTGTCCCAAGTTACAGACACTTTGCGTGGCAAGCCCTTATCAAATTCTGCTCCAACTTCTTTAGGTAGATTCGGTTGCTGATTAATGTCTGTAGAAATAGATACAGGATGCAGTTTCACAATCTTCTTGCTGACTTTATTTTCTTTAATCACCACTTCAGTGGTTACAGATTCTGTTTTCTCTGTTTGATTATCGATTCGAGGTGTCAAAGTCACTCTTCCCTTAGTATAGAGCAATAGATTCTGACCATTCACCTCAAGATGCCCACCATCAGATGATTTAGCTTCTAAATGAATATCTGATGCTGAAAATTCTGTTTGTGAACCATCCTCATAACGACCAATGACGTGATAAGTTAAGACCTGATCTTCAGTAGCAGTTTCTTTTCCTTCCACAACTACTTCCAAACGTTTCAAGGCAGGAGCTTCCTTCACAAACTGAATTAGGTAAGTTTGAACCAAGTCACCCTTTTGGTCACTCAAGAAAACCGAAGCCTGATAACCATTATCAGCAGAAGCTTGCTGAACAGTTACTTGATAACCAGTAGTCTGAGCTCCAACACTTGGAATTGTTCCAGTGTAAGGAAGAGATACACGATAATAAGTCTTGCCAGACTCGAAGTTCTCAAGATCTTTATCCCCAACAGTAAGTCCTGTAATGCTACTTGTTGTTTCCTTACTGCTTGCGATAAAGGTTGCAGTTACTTCACGATCGTCATCTACCAATTTACCAGTAGCCTCCGTACGTCCCCCTTCCTTGTTCAAAGCAGCAGGATCTTTCAAGGTCCAAGAAACAACATCAGTATCAATCAAGCTACCATCTGTCAGAACAGCTGTGACCGTTTTATCCAAATCAGCTGCAGTTGTACCAACTGGTACTGTAGCAACTTTTGGTAACCATCTATCTAAGGCAATCACTTTTACAAGTGCCTCAGCTTTGCTTTCCAAACCTTCTACACGTCCAGATACTTTTTTCTCACCTGCACTTGTAAGCAAGTCAGCTGGCACGTCCCATGTTACAGTCTTTTCCTCAACACTGCCATCACTATAAATAGCTGTTACTGTCTGAGGTAATACAGGATTTGTCGTCACATCAGTTGTTGCTTTTACAGGAGCAAAGGCTACAAAGTGACGGTTTTCTTTCTTACCAGACACCGTTGCAACCGTTGCGCTATCAGACGTTAATCCAGCAGAATCTGCATAAAGAGTAAATTTACCTTCTTTTTCTGTTGATTTTACAATGACAACCCCTTTACCATTGAAAGCACGTCTTTGCCATGTTCCATCTGCTTGAGCTTTGTAACGCTCACGGCTAGCTTGCTCTCCATTATCCACACCAACAATCTGTCCCTGACCATGAAGATTGAAATGAACAAGATTGTTAGCTGTCGGAACAACATTCCCTTCGCCATCAACAATTTCGTAATGGATATAAGATAAATCTTTACCATCTGCTGTGATAACATGCTCTTCTTTAGTCAGACGAACTCTTGCTGGTTCCCCTGCAGTTGTCACACTATCACGCGCAATTTCGTCACCATTTTCATCTCGAGCAATCGCAGTCAGTGTACCTGGTTGGTATTTTACAAGCCACTCAAGATACAATTCACTTGGTTTAGCCCCCTCATGATATGGACGTCCATCTTCT
Source organism: Streptococcus mitis (assembly GCF_047465045.1). Classification (GTDB taxonomy): domain Bacteria; phylum Bacillota; class Bacilli; order Lactobacillales; family Streptococcaceae; genus Streptococcus; species Streptococcus mitis_DT. The sequence continues at coordinate 3,411 of NZ_JASHAR010000029.1, read as the reverse complement.
GTCCTTTTCTTAGTAAATTCCTTTTTACCAAGCGACTCACCATTCAAGAACAATTCGACACTTGCAGCATTTGAGAAGGTACGAACTGGAACCTTTCCATCGACCAGCATCTTGCGATCCTTGAGTGTCTCTTCAGTCCAGTTCCAATGTGGTAAAATGCGAACAGTTGGCTTTTCTTTAGCACTATACCATTCACTACGGTAAAGGTAAAAATCATTCTTCGGTAAACCAGCCGTATCGATGATACCAAAGTAAGAACTTTTTACAGGTGTATTATCTTGGTTATGCCATGGAGTTGGTTCACCGATATAGTCAATTCCTGTCCAGATAAATTGTCCAGCATATCCAGCATGATCACGGTCAAAAGTCCATGATTCAGTAGCTGTTCTTCCCCATCCAACACGGTCATTACCATAGTCAGATTGTTCATAGTGACGATTCGGACGGTTATCATGTCCAAGGATTTGAGTAGGATTGTAATAAGAATCACGCGTTCTAGTAGCTGAAGAAGTTTCAGAACCATAGATGAGCCAGTCTGGATGAGCTCTACGAACAGCATCATAATTGCGCTCTCCATAGTTCATACCGACAGCATCCATGACTTCTGCAACTTTTAAGAAATCACCTGTCGCTGCACGACTAAATTTATTTTCACCCATAGTGACATAACGTTCAGTATCAATTGCCTTAATAATAGCCTTCAGACGTTTAGCTGTCTCGATAGAACGAGGACTACCATTTGCCTCTTCCACCTCATTTCCAAGAGACCACATGACGATAGACGGATTGTTCTTATCACGTTCTACCATTGTTCTAAGATCAAAATCAGACCACTTCTCACCCTTCTTAGCTTCAGGATGGGTTGCATCTTGATCAAAGAACCGTCCATAGTCGTAAGTCTTCTTGCCACCATACCAAGTATCAAAAGCTTCCTCTTGAACCAAAAGACCTAAACTAGCTGCAGCATCAAGCAACTGAGGACTCGCTGGATTGTGGGTTGTTCGAATAGAGTTAACCCCCATATCTTTCAAGAGTTTTAATTTACGATAGGTAGCCTTATAATTTTCTTCTGCCCCTAAGGCTCCATTGTCATGGTGAATACTTACTCCGTGGAATTTCATGCGTTCACCATTCAGAGAGAAACCATCCTTAGCAGTCCAATTGAAATAACGGTAACCAAATGTATCTTCTGTTACATCAACTAGTTGACCTTCTTTATAAACCTTTGTTTTCAGCACATACAGTTGAGGATGATAACTTTTTGTCGTCCAAAGAGTTGGTTTATTAACTAGGATTGTTTGTCTGAAATCTGCAACTTCATTTTCTGCTAAATTCTTCGTTTCAGAGCGAACTAATTCTGATACAACCTTGCCTTCCTTAGTAAAGATTTGTTGTTCCACAAAGACTTTAGCAGCCTTCTTATCCGTATTTTTAATCTTACTTTGAACCTGTGTTTCAACATTCCCTTCTTTTTGCTCAGCAAGTTTTGGAGTAGTGATATGATTACCATTTTCGGCAACATGGACTTTATCACGATAACTAAGAGTTACATCACGATAAATCCCACTTCCTGAATACCAACGACTACTTGGTTGCTTATTGGTCACTTGAACAGTAATTGAATTTTCACTACCATCCTTGTTTAAAAATTCTGTGATATCATATGAAAAATGATTATAGCCACTTGGATAATGTCCTACAAATTTACCATTTACATAGACCTTTGAATCCATGTAAACCCCATCAAAATTAATACGAACATCCTTATTCTTGTCTACTTCATTTAATGTGAAAGTCTTACGATACCAAGCTGTTCCACCATTTAACTGACCACCTTCATTACGCGCGGGAGATTTGTGATCAAAGTCAAAATAAATACTCCAATCATGAGGAAGATTCAATTTAGACCAATCATGAACATCCACATCTTTTTTTGAAAAATCGCCTTGGGCATTTAGTTTAAAATACCAATCTTTATTAAAATCTTGTTTTCGCTCAGATAATAGCTGTTTTTCCTTTTCAACTTCAGCTTTGTTTGACTCTCCAGACAGTGCTTGCGATTTTTCAGAAGAAGGTTTGATCTCTGTGTCTGCTTTCACTTGGTTCTTTTCAGAAGTTTTTTTAGAATCCTCTTTTACTTCTGTTCCAGCTGTTACTGCAGATTCAACAGGCTTTGGATTTGCCTCTTCAGATTTCTGTTTGTCCTCAGTTTTGGTTCCTTCTTCTACTTTATTTGGAGTTTCCACTTTAGGACTAGCCAATTCATGACTACCATCGTTAGCAGGTCTAGTAGGTTCTGTATCCTTAGTCACTTTATCTTCTGTCGACTCAGCTTTGGGTTTTACAAACTCACGCCCACCATTCTCATCAGCCTTTGCGATAGCAGCTGCCACATCATCGGGAAGCTTATCTAAAGGCTGAGGTTGATGAACAGTTGTTTCTTCTGTTTGAGTATTGGATGAAGCCACCTCCTCAGCTTGTACAGCTGAAATACCAAATATACTAGCCCCAATCATTACAGATGCCGCACCTATTGCAAATTTACGAATGCTATAATGACAACGTTTATCAAAAAGTCTTTTGTTCATTAAAATCCTCATTTCTTTCTCTTGATACAAAGTAAGCGTTTGCTTTTTAAAAAATAACCTCCTTCTGAATACACAAACAAGTACCAAGTTCGATAATATATTTTATATATTGAATATATCAAAACACGCCTGAAATTGCAATCATTTTCCATCATTTTAACCTAATAAAATGGTATATAATAAAAGTTCATTCAAAAGAAATAGGTGCAATGAAAGTACCTTTCTGTTCTAGACTCTTTCCAATACAACTTTCATTCCATTAATAGCATTTTCATACTTCAAATTTATAGTTTATGGACTCATATCATTATAGACTGCGTTCATTTGCATACACTACGTAAAAAGATCCTGGGACAAAAAGATTTTGATTTTAGGAATTATTTATTATAAATTTTAAAAATCGATATATTATACAAAAAAGCGAACAAAACAGAATTCTGAGTATCAGATAACTCGTTTTGTTCGCTTTTTGTATTTAAGGTTAGACTTTTGTCCCAGACTCTTTTTGCATGGTTGCGATAGTCTTGGTAAAATAGAATTGCCCAATAAACCATTCAGAAAGTCTATCCCATGCATATTCACTATAACACAAATCAAACAACTTTACCACAAGAAATCAGTTCTTTCTTACCACAAGACCATCTCGTCTTTACTATTGAAAAAGTGGTGAATACCTTGGAGGATTGTCACTTCCATGCCTTCTATCATGCCTTTGGTCGCCCGTCTTATCACCCTAAAATGCTTATAGCTACTCTTCTATTTGCCTATTCACAAGGGATTTTCTCTGGTCGAAAAATTGAAAAAATGATGATTGAAAATCTCG
>NZ_JASHAR010000028.1:0-13774 GCF_047465045.1 Streptococcus mitis | reverse complement strand
ATTTTAGGGTGATAAGATGGGCGACCAAAGGCATGATAGAAGGCGTGAAAATGACAATCCTCCAAGGTATTTACCACTTTTTCAATAGTAAAGACGAGATGGTCTTGTGGCAAGAAGGAACTGATTTCTAGTGGTAAAGTTGTTTGATTTGTGTTATAGTGAATATGCATGGGATAGCCTTTCTGAATGGTTTATTGGGCAATTCTATTTTACCAAGACTATCGTAACCATCCAAAAAAGCAACGGCAAATCCGTTGCTTTTTTTGGAAATAAGGGACTATTGTCCCAGACTCTTTTTTATTACTAAAAATTAAAGAATTCTATTGCCTGTTTAAACAGTAAATCCGTGTACTCTGGGTCTTCTTGGGCAATGGTAACTTGCTCTTGAACCATTTCCAAGTCATCAGTTATCATGCCATCAGCTCCTAGCTGAACAGATTTATCAAAGGACTCTGAACTATTGATGGTCCACACATACAATTTCTGATCCGTATTCCAAAGCTTGTTGACAAAATTTTCATCTAAAGTTGAATACTCCATGGTGTAGCCTGTGGCTTTCGTTCTTGGGAAAATACTATTATAAGGTAGGATGAAATAGACTGGAATTTGTGAATCGTAGGCCAACACCTGGTCAATCACATGATAGTCCAAGGACTGCATTTGGTGGCCATTCTGCTTAATGATGGCTCCATATTTGTCCATAAAGCGTTTCATCATATCTGGACTATCTTTTCGACTGGTTTTAATTTCAATGAGGAGTTTTTGATGCAATTCATTGGCTTTGTTGAGATAATCATCAAAACTAGACACCTTACTATGATAGCCGTTTTCCGAAATATCAAGTTTGGTTAATTCATCTAAGGTTAAATCTTGAGGATTGGCATTAACACCTGTCAAATGCTTGATATTAGCATCATGCATCATGACAAACTGACCGTCTTTTGTTTCCTGAACATCCGTCTCAACAAAGTCTGGCTCTAGCTGAGCTGTCCTTTCTAGCGATTGGACGGTATTTTGGACACCATTTTTATCTGAAACACCGCGATGAGAGATAATCAAGGGTCTATGTGCTACTGGCGCTTCCAAATAAACATATCCCTCAAGAGCGAAAAAGATGCCGGCACAGCCCATCACTCCCCATCTCATCCAGTGGTCTTTCTTTCTCCTTGGTGTGATTTCTAGTTCTTCCCCTGTTAAAAAGGAAACAAACTTAATAAGGAAATAGGTCAAGGCCATATAGTGGAAATTCTTAATCAAGACAAAATTAATGATTCCTAATACAAGAGATTCCTTATGGGTTAATCCATCCATCAATACCTGACTTGCTAAGATTGGAATCAAGAGAAGAATGAAAAATAGATACGTTTTGACGATAATCCAAAGCAAGTTCCAAATATAAAACCAAGATTGCCTTTTGGTCTTCTCTAGACTGTATTCGACTGCTTCTTTGACTGTTTTCTTCTCAAACAAAAGCTGGGGTAGGGCAAACATCAAACGTACTGAAATGTAAAACAGCAGCAAGGCTAGAACAGTGATTACCAAACCGACCAACCAATACTTATCTTCTACATAGGCTACTATGAATTCCGGAATGACGATTTTATTGAGGTAATAAATCTTTAAAATCTTTCGAATTAATGGAAAGAGCATCATTACATAAAAGAAAATAAAGGCCATTTTGGAAATCGTCACTTGCTTCATAAACAAGAAACTTTGACGAAAGACCTTGCGACTGTACTCCAGCAAAGTTCTCTTTTCATGATAGAGGAGGTGTCGAGCTCCGATAAAGAGGAGTCCTATCTGGTAATAGGCGATTAGTAAATTAACGATTACCAGAACAAATAAAGCAAGACTAACAAAGGGAGAACCCTTTATAATGGCAAAAAAATTGTTGTAGGAAAGAAAAAGATAACCTGTCTGACGGAGCAACAGTCCAGCAATCCAAGAATTAAGTGGCAACCAGACAAACTCAATCATCATAAATATCAAGAAAAAGAGGAAGAGTATTTTATCTAGATTAAAGTATATCTGCTTAAAACCTAGATTTTTAGATTTTTCAGGTTTCATAGGCACTCCTAGTCAAATAATTGAGACAAGTCCAAGCCTCCAAAAGGATTGTTTGATAGGCTACTTTCTGTCTCTAACAATTCTCTAGCTAGATCTGACTCTAAGAAGGACTCGTAAACACGCGCCGTCATACGAGCATCCTCCAAGCTATTATGAGACTGACCTTGAAATCCAAGAAATGAGGCAACTGTTTGCAATTTGAGATTGGCAATACCATGTAAATCAGAACTCCGACGTTCAAAGGCTTCATCATACAAATCCACCTTGTACTGCTGGCTGTAGTCTAAACCATGATCCGCTAAAATAGGCAAATCACTTTTAGCAGCGTTGTAACCTACCATTGGCAAAGAACCCACAAACTCTTGGAAATCTTTTATGACTTTCTCCACTGGAGGAGCATCTTTTAAGGTCTCAGCTGTAATTCCAGTCAATCCATTGATAAAGCTTTTTAGAGGAACGCTGGTATGGACATAGGAATCATAGGCATCGATTTCCTGACCATCTCTAAAACGCACTGCCGATACTTGAATTAGGTGTGTTTGCCCTTCATGCTGATTAAATTCTAAATCAAAAGCAATGTAATCTTCTAATCGTTCCATTTTCTACCTCTCCTATACTGTTATTTTATACTCTTCGAAAATCAAATTCAAACCACGTCAACGTCGCCTTGCCGTACTCAAGTACAGCCTGCGGCTAGTTTCCTAGTTTGCTCTTTGATTTTCATTGAGTATTACTTGAGCAACTATACTATTTAGAAACAAAAGAAGCCATCAGGTTAGCATTTAACCTAAACAGCTCCTTGATTATCCTCCAAATAAACGAGCAAAAAAGCCTTTCTTAGTGAATTGGACTTCTTCTTTTGCTTGGTCCAGCTCTAGCTTAAGATTTTCTTGATCCTTCATGGCTTGAAGGGTCAATTGTTGCTGCTGATCGAGTTGTTTGTCTTTCTCAGCAATCTGACGGTCTTTGATACGCATCTGCTCGTCTTTTTCTGATAACTGACGATCCTTGGCTTTTAATTGTTCATAAAGACGCAGAATTTCTGCATTCTTCTCATCGACCAGAATCTCCATCAGTTCACGCTGCTTGACATCTTCACTGACAGGCTCATCTTCAAAAATCGTTTTTTTATAGATTTCTTCTAGCTTAATCAAGCCACTTCTGGTAACTACCGTTACCCCTTTGTCATTTTTATCTGTGTCTTCTTCTGGTAATTCTTTGACACGGTTATTGATTGCTTGGCGAGATAATCCTAAGACCTCTGCAATCTCACTGACGGTCATTTCAATACTCATAATATCCTCTGAAACGTTTTCTAGCTTTTCTTTACTTAAATCTTATCATAAGCTAGATAAACTGTCAAATTTCCGCTTAATCTAAGGCCTTCAAAAAGGTTAATAAGACTTGGGCAGAGCGACGTCCAGCTTCGATAATAAACTCATCAAAAGAGATGTTTGCTTCATGGTTGGCATTGTCACTCATAGCTCGGATAACTAAGACTGGAAGATTAAGGGCATGCGCCGCCTGAGCAATAGCTGCTCCCTCCATCTCAACTGCTAAAACTTCTGGGAAATGGGACTTAATCGCTTCTATCTTGTCATTTCCTGCAACAAAACTATCTCCTGTAGCAATCAAACCAAGATGCCAGCTCTGGTCCAATTGAGATAGACTCTCTTGAATTTTAGCAACAAAGGTTTTATCTGATTCGAAATAAAGCGGTTGTTGCGCCATTTGTCCATAAGCATAGCCAAAAGCTGTAACATCCACGTCATGATAGGCTAATTTATCAGCAATCACAACATCTCCAACAGCAATACCCTCTGCTACTGCTCCAGCAGATCCCGTGTTAATCAAAGCATCCACTTGGAAATGATCAGCCAAAATCGCCACACTCATAGCAGACATGACCTTACCGATTCCACTTTCTACAAGAACGACTTCATGAGAGGCAATGGTTCCTGTGTGATAGGTATTCCCTAAAACAACTTGCTCCTGGGCATTGTCTAAATGCTGGACCAGATACGCCAGTTCTTCTGGCATAGCCGCAATAATTCCTATTTTCATTTCAATTCCTTTTCTATTACAAAAGTTTCATTGCTAAGACAAGCAAAATCAAGAGAAAGATGACAGCGAATAAGATTTTATTCAACTTAGAATTGAAGACATTTCTCTTGGTATTTTCAATGCGACGGCTTTTATGAATAGAGGGTTCGACCTGAATCTTCAAGGTTTCCTGGCTAAAACCATGATCCTTAGGATTGGCATAACCAAAACGGGAAGAAGAGGTTGGTAAAATCTTGGTTTCCTCGTCATCAAGCAAAGGGGGACCCGAAATTTTTTCGCCTCTATTAGCTCTTTCAATCATTTCATCCGTTAATAAAGGTTTACCCATACTGACCTCCTCTATTTTTTGTTCAATTCCCAATACTGAATAGCCATAATTGTCTTGGCATCACATATATGACCTGATTGGATTAATTCCTTGGCTTCTTCTAAGTTCACTTCAAGGACTTCTAAGGTTTCATCTTCATCCTGCGGGCGCGGATTTTCTACCTTTGTCAAACCGCTAGCTAGGTATAGTTTTAATTTTTCATTACAAAAGCCAATGGCTGAGTAAAAATCGTACAAGAGTTCTAATTTCCCTGTATAGGCTGTTTCTTCCTCTAATTCACGAAGTGCTGCTGCGACAGGGTCTGTGTTTTCTCCTACTTCCAACTTTCCGGCTGGAATTTCGTAAGAGACAGTCTCGATAGCTTTGCGGTACTGCTTGACCAAGATGAGTTTTTGTTCATCCGTTACTGCTAAAACACAGACAGCCCCATTGTGGAAAATCAAATCACGTTGGGCAATTCCCTTACCTTCTGGTAATTCAACCTGATCTTGAACCAGTTTAAAAATTGGTCCTTGATAGATTTCTTTTCGGCTAAGCGTTTTTTCTTCAAATTCCATGACAGACTCCTACTGATTCTTAGGATGATGAGGAAGGCGAGTTGCATATTCGTCTTTGTTAACCTGACGACCGCGTCCAATGGCAATCGCATCTGCTGGAACGTCTTTGGTAATCGTTGAGCCAGCACCAACGAGGGAATTGTCACCAAGTTCTACTGGCGCAATAATGGTTGAGTTTGAACCAACAAAGACATTGTTTCCAATGACTGTCTTGTATTTGTTTTTGCCGTCATAGTTGACTGTAATGGTTCCAGCACCAAAGTTAACATGGCTACCCACTTCACAGTTTCCGATATAAGTCAAATGACCAGCCTTAGTATTCTCGCCGATAGAAGAACCTTTCACCTCAACAAAGTTACCAATATGAACTTGGGCACCCAGACTTGAACCTGGACGAATGTGGGCGTAAGGACCGACTGTTACGCCGTCTGCAACACTGCTTTCCTCAATCATAGAATTGGTAATGACAGCTCCTGCTCCAATAGTGCTGTCCACTACATAAGTACCATTTGTCAAAACAGTCTCAGCACCAATTTTCGTTTGCCCTTTCAAGGTAACATTGGCTTCAATTTGAACTTCAGGAGCAATCTCAACATCAATATCGATATAAGTTGCTTCTGGGTTGACAAAGCTAACACCGTTGACCATGTGTTGGTGATTGATGCGGCGACGCATAACCGACTCAGCAGTCGCAAGAGCCACACGGTCATTTACCCCAAGACTTTCATCAAAATCTTTCAAAGTATAAGCGCCAACTTTTTCACCAGCTTCACGGAAAATGCCAATGACATCTGTAATATAGTATTCGCCTTGAGCGTTATTGGTATTGATATTTTTCAAAGCCTCAAACAAACGCTCGTTATCAAAGACGTAAGTTCCAGTGTTGATTTCCTTGATTTGTTTTTCAAAATCTGTAGCATCCTTCTGCTCAACAATGCGAAGAACTTCAGCATTGTCATTACGCACAATTCGTCCATAGCCAAAAGGATTATCCGTTTCAGCAGTCAAGATAGTCGCCACATTTTTATGATTGATGTGAAAATCAATCAAGTTTTTCAAACTTTCACCAGTGATTAAAGGAGTATCTCCTGCAATAACCAAGGTGTGACCTGACAAACCTTCTAAGATAGGCTCTGTCATCATAACTGCATGTCCAGTCCCTAACTGTTCAGATTGAGTCACAAATTCTGTCTGTCCAGCCAAGACCTGCTCAACCAATTCTGCCTTGTGTCCTACAACTGTTACTGTCTTTTCAGGTTGGATAGCTCCCACACTACGGAAAACATGTTCCAACATAGAAATACCCGCAACCTTGTGCAAAACTTTTGGCAAATCAGATTTCATGCGAGTCCCTTTACCCGCTGCTAAAATAATGGCATAATTTGACATAATCTTCTCTTTTCTCTAGAAATTCCCTTTTATTATACCATATTTCAAATCATTCCGCGCTCTTGAATGAAAAAATGCTCTAAAGTCCTTTCTTAACCCATTTTTTGAGTATTTTTTTTGATTTTTTTTCATTTTTAAGGTAAAATTATGGAATATGAGAAAGAAAATTAATCCGCTTATTTTATTTGGTTTTTTTGGGATTATGATTTTCATTTTAATCCTGAATCGCCCTCGTTTTGAGGACCATCCTGTAAAAACAAAGTCAAATATCGCGCAAGTAGAAACGCAAGCGCTACACAATATAGATAAACCGGTAATTGATGTTTCTGGTTGGCAACGTCCTGAGGAAATAAATTACGATACTCTGTCCCAAAACATTTCTGGAGCTATCGTTCGTGTACATAGTGGCGCTCAGTCTTTAAAAGAAAACGATGCTTCCTTTGTTAATGGGGTAGATAAGGCCTTTAAAACCCATATTACCGAGTTTCAAAAACGAAATGTCCCAGTTGGTGTCTATGCCTTTGTAGCTGGAAAAAGTGTCCAAGAAATGGAAAAGGCTGCTGAAGTTTTTTATAACGCTTCATCGCCATACAGCCCTAGTTACTATTGGCTAGACGTGGAAGATAAAACCATGTCCAATATGAACGAAGGTGTTGAAGCCTTTCGAGCAAAACTAGAATCACTAGGTGCTAAAAATATCGGAATCTACGTCGGGGTCTACTTCATGGAAGAACACAGTATTGATACAGACAAGTTTACGTCTGTTTGGATTCCTTCCTATGGTTCTGACTCAGGATTTTACGAAGCTACTCCTAAGACTGATTTAGATTACGACATTCACCAATACACATCTAAAGGAAAAATTGCTGGCTTTGACCACGATTTGGATATCAACGTCATTTCTTCCTTAAAAAACAAAGAAGAAACCTTTAGAAAAATCTTTTTAAAACCTTAAAAGCATTTGTTTATCATTTGCTTTTTCTTTTTGTGTTTGATTGTGATACAATATAGTAAGGATTTTTTGAAATAGAAATAGTTGGAGGAACAATATGCTCTCATGGTTAGCACGTGTTATTAAAGGGATTGTCATTGCTCTTGGATTTATCTTACCGGGAATTTCCGGAGGGGTTCTAGCAGCAATCTTAGGAATTTATGAACGAATGATTGGCTTTCTGGCCCATCCCTTTAAGGACTTTAAAGAAAATGTTTTGTACTTTATTCCAGTTGCCTTCGGTATGCTTCTGGGAATCGGCTTATTTTCCTACCCGATTGAATACCTGCTTGAAAATTATCAGGTCTTTGTCTTATGGAGCTTTGCGGGTGCTATCATCGGTACAGTTCCTAGCCTCCTCAAAGAATCAACTCGAGAATCTGACCGAGACAAGATTGATTTAGCTTGGTTCTGGGCAACCTTTATCATTTCTGGACTAGGTCTCTATGCCTTAAATTTTGTAGTTGGAACCTTAAGCGCCAGCTTTCTTAACTTCATCCTAGCAGGCGCACTATTGGCCCTTGGTGTATTGGTTCCTGGCCTCAGTCCATCAAATCTACTTTTGATTTTGGGGCTCTATGCTCCGATGTTGACTGGTTTTAAAACCTTTGACCTCTTGGGAACCTTCTTCCCGATTGGAATCGGAGCAGGCGCAACTCTCATTATTTTTTCAAAATTGATGGATTATGCCTTAAATAACTACCACTCACGCGTCTATCATTTCATCATCGGTATCGTCCTATCAAGTACTCTTTTGATTTTGATTCCAAATGCAGGAAACGCTGAAAGTATCCAATACACTGGTATTTCTCTTGTTGGGTATGTCATCATCGCCTTCTTCTTTGCACTTGGAATCTGGCTTGGTATTTGGATGAGCCAATTGGAGGATAAGTATAAATAATGGCAAAAAAAGTTAAAATCAAAAAAACATTGGTAGAACAAATTCTGTCTAAAGCAGGTATCCCACATCAGGGGATTCAAATCAATGCCCTAGAAGGAGAGCTTCCTCAAGGTTATGAACGAGATCAGATTTTCAAAACCTTGGCTCTTTTGGGAGATAAGACCGGACCGATTATCGGAATTGTCCCTATCACCCAACACTTGTCTGAAAAGAAACTAGCCAAAATTTCTGGCAATAAAAAAGTGAGCATGATTCCACAAAAGGACTTGGAAAAAACAACTGGTTACATTCATGGAGCAAATAATCCTGTCGGCATTCGTCAGAAACACAATTATCCCATTTTTATCGATAGAATTGCTCTAGACTTGGATCAAATGATTGTCTCTGCTGGGGAAGTTGGTCACAGCATTATCGTCGCTCCACAAGACTTGGCTAGCTTTGTAAAAGCTGACTTTGCAGATATCTTGGAGGGCAGCCAAGAATGAAGCTCTACTTTGTCCGCCACGGTCGTACCCTCTGGAACCAAGAAGGTCGTTTTCAAGGTGCTAGTGGAGATTCTCCCCTTCTTCCTGAATCCACTGACACCCTAAAACGACTTGGCCAGTATCTCAAGGATGTTCCTTTCGGTCAGATTTATTCAAGTGATTTACCTCGAGCGGTCAGATCTGCTGAAATTATCCAAAGTCAACTCCAGACGCCCTGTCCTTTAGAAAGTGTTCCTAATCTCCGTGAATGGCAGCTGGGGAAGTTGGAAGGTTTGAAAATTGCAACCTTGGAATCTATTTACCCGCAACAAATCAAAGCTTTCCGATCTAACCTTGCTCAATTTGACACTCAAATGTTTGGAGCAGAGTCCCTCTATAGCACCACGCAACGGACCATCCAATTTATCAAATCATTAAAAGATAGTCCAGCTGAGCGTATTCTAATTGTCGGACACGGCGCCAATCTTACTGCCAGTCTTCGTACTCTTCTAGGTTATAAAGAACCACTTCTTCGTAAAGATGGAGGTCTAGCAAATGCCAGCCTGACCATTCTAGAAACCCATGATTTTGAAACATTTACTCTCAATACTTGGAATGATACTTCCTATCAATAACAGAACTTGATTGTAGCGTCAAGTTCTTTTTAGTTTTGAAAGATTATTCGTGAATTTCTTGGTTATTTATGATAAAATGGGAGTGTCGCAAAAAATGACTCATCGTATTCAATTTTGAGTAAAACTAGGAGGATCCCATGTCAACAGAACATATGGAAGAACTAAATGACCAGCAGATCGTTCGCCGTGAAAAAATGGCTGCGCTCCGTGAACAAGGAATTGATCCTTTCGGAAAACGTTTTGAACGCACCGCAAATTCACAAGAATTAAAAGATAAATTTGCTGACCTCGATAAAGAACAATTACATGATAAAAACGAAACAGCTACTATCGCAGGACGCTTGGTAACCAAACGTGGTAAAGGTAAAGTAGGTTTTGCCCACCTTCAAGACCGCGAAGGGCAGATTCAAATCTACGTTCGTAAGGATGCTGTCGGTGAAGAAAACTACGAAATCTTCAAAAAAGCAGACCTTGGTGACTTCCTTGGTGTTGAAGGCGAAGTGATGCGTACAGATATGGGAGAACTCTCTATCAAGGCTACTCACATCACACACTTGTCTAAGGCTCTTCGTCCTCTACCAGAGAAATTCCATGGTTTGACAGATGTTGAAACAATTTACCGTAAACGTTACCTTGACTTGATTTCTAACCGTGAAAGCTTTGAACGCTTTGTCACTCGTTCAAAAATCATCTCTGAAATTCGTCGTTACCTTGACCAAAAAGGTTTCCTTGAAGTGGAAACACCTGTTCTTCACAATGAAGCTGGTGGTGCTGCTGCCCGTCCATTTATCACTCACCACAATGCCCAAAACATTGACATGGTGCTTCGTATCGCGACTGAGCTTCACTTGAAACGCCTTATCGTTGGTGGTATGGAGCGTGTCTATGAAATTGGCCGTATCTTCCGTAACGAAGGGATGGATGCTACTCACAACCCTGAGTTCACTTCTATCGAAGTTTACCAAGCTTATGCTGACTTCCAAGATATCATGGACTTGACGGAAGGCATTATCCAACATGCTGCTAAATCAGTCAAAGGCGATGGCCCAGTTAACTATCAAGGTACTGAAATCAAAATCAATGAACCATTTAAACGTGTTCACATGGTGGATGCTATCAAAGAAATTACTGGTGTCGATTTCTGGCAAGACATGACTTTCGAGGAAGCCAAAGCTATCGCTGCTGAGAAGAAAGTTCCAGTTGAGAAACACTACACTGAGGTTGGTCACATCATCAATGCCTTCTTTGAAGAGTTTGTTGAAGAAACTTTAATCCAACCTACCTTTGTCTATGGACATCCAGTAGCTGTATCTCCACTTGCTAAGAAGAATCCTGAAGACGAACGCTTTACTGACCGTTTCGAGCTCTTCATCATGACTAAGGAGTACGGTAATGCCTTTACTGAGCTCAACGACCCAATCGATCAGCTTAGCCGTTTCGAAGCCCAAGCTAAAGCCAAAGAACTTGGTGATGATGAAGCGACAGGAATCGACTATGACTACATTGAAGCTCTTGAATACGGTATGCCACCAACAGGTGGTTTGGGAATTGGTATCGACCGTCTCTGCATGCTTCTCACTGATACAACTACTATTCGTGACGTATTGCTCTTCCCAACAATGAAATAAACTCTTATCCTCTGGTTCTTGCCAGGGGATTTTTTGATGCAAAAAGAGACTGAGCAAAAACTCAATCTCTACTTTTCACTTCTTTTGTTGCCACATCTTCTCCAAACCATTTTTGGCTGATTTCCTGGAACTTTCCTTCTTGGTATAGTTCGATAAAGGCTTGGTTTAAAGCTTGCAGTAATCTTTTGTCTGCTGGTCTTACTCCGACTGCAAAAGATTCACTTTCAAATCCTGCTGGAAAAACATTGTAATCATTTAATATACCCTCAGACTGGAGATAGTAATTAGCATACACTCGGTCAATCAACAAGGCATCAATCCTGTCATTCTTCAAATCAATCAAGGCTTCATTGAAACTCTGGTATTGATTGGCCTTCTTGTCTTTGACACGATTTTTCAATAAATCTGGCTGAGCTTCAAAGTCTAAATAACCAGAGGAACCGGCTTGGGCTCCCAAGATCTTATCCTTCATATCCTCTACTGAATGAATCTGCTGGCTTTTCTTCGCAACCAAAACTTGCTGATTTTCCATATATGGAATGCTAAAGGCAACTTTCTCTCGGCGTTCATCAGTGGCAGAATAGCCATTCCAGATGGCGTCTATGGTTCCATTTTGCAGTTCCGTCTCCTTCATATCCCAGTCGATTGGTTGAAATTGAACCTTAAAACCTAATTTTTCAGAGACAGCTTGTGCTAAGTCGATATCAAAGCCTGTATATTGGCCATTCTTTTCTTCAAATCCCATAGGTACGAAGGTATTATCAAAACCAATGGTTATACTCCCCTGCTCTTGATACTTATCCCAGTTATCCTGCTTTGGATCGCTAGCCTTCTGAGTACAGGCCGTTAAAAAGAGAGTCAGGAGCGAAACCAATACTAAAGCAATTTTCTTATTAGTCATCGGCACCTCCTACTTGGGCTCAACCTTGAGAATCTGATCTGCGATATTTTCAGCGAACTGTAAATCGTGGGTAACGACAATCTGCGTCATCCCAAGTTCCCTATTTTGCAAGATCAGTTTTTCCACTTCCAAGCGTAATTCTGGATCTAGGGCCGAAGTTGGTTCATCGTAGCCAATGATTTCTGGGTCAATCATCATAGCACGCGCCAAGGCCACCCGCTGCTTTTGTCCACCTGATAGTGAAAATGGATAGGCATCTGCATGTCCTGCCAGTCCTAATTGTTCCAAAAGACCTCGCGCCTTCTGCTCAGCCTCATCCTGCTTCATTCCCATGGTTTTTACAGGAGATAAGGTCAAATTGTCTAAAACTGATAAATGAGGGAAAAGTTGAAAATCTTGAAATACAAATCCCAGTAGATTCCGCTTCTCCAGTTCATCCAATTCTAAAGATTCTCCATTATAAAAGATTTGTCCTGAATCAATGGTTTCAAGACCTGCAAGCATGCGTAAGAGAGTTGTCTTACCTCCACCAGAAGGTCCAACGATAGCCAGGATTTGCTTTTCAGGAATTTTTAGACTGAAATTAGATAAAATTTGCTTTTCACCAAAGCCTTTATTGATATTTCGTAATTCTAACATGGCAGTCTCCTATCTATAGTAACTGTACTTCTTCTCAACTTTTTTGGAAAGAATAGTCACAATCCCAATCAAAATCAAGTAAATGGCTCCTGCCAAGAACATAGGAACTAGACTAGCATCACGGTTGGCAGCTGTGCGACTAGCCAAGATAAGGTCTGAAATTCCTAGAGCATAGACCAGAGAGGTATCCTTTACCAAACTCATGACTTCATTAAAGACACTAGGAAGAACAATTTTGGTCACCTGAGGCAAAATAATATAGCGAACTGTGACAAAGGGACTGAACTTCAAGACCTTAGCAGCTTCATATTGACCTTTAGGGATAGTATCAATCCCCCCACGGAAGATTTCAGCAAAGTAAGCCGCATAATTGAGAACAAAGGCAATGATAGCCGCAGGAAGACGGTCCAAACGAATCCCAATACTTGGAAGCACATAATAAATAAAAATCAATTGCAAGAGCAAGGGCGTCCCCCGCATAATCCAGATATAAATGTTAATCAGATGATGGAGGAGCTTCCAATGGACTTGCAATGCAAAGGCAATCAAAACGCCCAAGGGAATAGAAAAAATCAAGACCAGTGCAAAAACCTGCAAAGTCATGCTTGCACCGCTCAATAAACTCGGTAATATCTCAAACAAATAAGACATACTGCACCTCCTAAAAATAATTGTTCCTATTATAGCATAAATAAACAAAACTTCCAAGGATTTTTGCAAAAAAATTCTCTTTTAAAAAGAAAAACTATACCTATCAATCATGACCACCCGTCTAACGGGTGGTTTGTCCCAGGGCTATAAGCCCAAATTACCATAACCTGGGACAAAATAGTTCTTAACCACAAAAAGCTAGAGATTTCCAATAGCGGAACTCTAGCTTTTTAATTTTGAGTCGTTCTCTTATTGTATTTGAGGAGGTTATTGGCCATAAGTATCAATCCCATGTCAATTCTCACTTGATGCTTCCCTCTCAGATTCCATCTCTTGTAACCCAAACCAGCCTTTATCTGCCCAAAGACAGGTTCCACCTCAATCTTGCGTTGAGCGAAAATCTGTCTACCTTCGGGAGATAAAAGCGTCTGACATTCTTTAGTTTTTAAGTGCTGATAGCGTTCATTAATATACAGTCCCTTTTGAGGAGCTGATTCAGGTTCATCGGCGTAGTAAACCTTGATTTCCTGTTGAAAGTCCGTCTGTGTTTTCTGATATT
>NZ_JASHAR010000027.1:0-17020 GCF_047465045.1 Streptococcus mitis | reverse complement strand
GAAGCAAATCAAGGTAAAGACGGCGATAAATACGTTAATACAGAAACAGGCGACGTCTTCGTTAAGAATAACGGCAACTGGGATAAAGAAGGCAACATCAAAGGCCCTAAAGGGGACAAAGGTGAACGTGGAGAAGATGGTAAGACTCCAGAAGTAACTGTAACTCCAGGTAAAGACGGCCATAGTACTGACATTACATTCACTGTTCCAGGAAAAGATCCAGTTACAGTAAATGTTAAGGACGGAGAAAATGGTCTAAACGGTAAAACTCCAAAAGTTGATTTGCTCCGTGTCGAAGGACAAAATGGAAATCCATCTCATACAATTGTGACATTCTATACTGATGAAAACAATGATGGTAAGTACACTCCAGGAACTGATGAACTTCTAGGTTCTGAAATGATTAAAGATGGTGCTAAAGGTGCGGACGGACGTGATGGTAAATCATTGCTTACTGTCAAAGATGGTAAAGAAACTAAAGTTTACCAAGAAGATCCAGCACATCCAGGTCAACCATTGAACCTAGAAAAACCTCTTGCAGTTATTAAAGATGGAGTGGACGGTGTCTCTCCAACAGTAACAGCTGTTCGTAAGGATGAAGAAGGTCATAAAGGTGTAGAAATCACTGTTGATAACCATGATGGTTCACAACCAACTACAGTCTTTGTTCAAGATGGTGCTAAGGGAGAAACTGGTGCAACCGGTCAGGATGGACAAACTCCTACAATCACTACTCAACGTGGACAAGATGGTCAAAGCACTCTTGTAACTATCACAACACCAGGTAAAGATCCAGTAACCTTCACTGTCAAAGATGGTAAGAATGGTAAAGATGGTCGTACACCAACTATTGACTTAAATGCATTGGTGGAAGCAGTTAGAAGAGGTGTTGGATCAACTTCTAATTCACAACCTTCTGGAACATCAAGAAGTGCAAGAAATAGAAGAGCATTACCAGATGAAGATAGAAGAGCAACTGAGTCATCAGAAACAGTACAACCATCAACTACAGGTTCAACAGTTTCACAACCAGCAACTGCAGGT
This sequence comes from Streptococcus mitis, assembly GCF_047465045.1. Lineage (GTDB taxonomy): Bacteria > Bacillota > Bacilli > Lactobacillales > Streptococcaceae > Streptococcus > Streptococcus mitis_DT. The sequence goes on along the minus strand of NZ_JASHAR010000027.1, from coordinate 15,976 downwards.
TCAACAGTTTCACAACCATCAGCTACAGGCTCAACAGCATCACAACCAACATCAACTCAACCTAAACCATCAGGTGAATATGCGGGAACCGAAATAAAAGCATATTATGATAATAATAACAATGGTGTATTTGATGAAGGTGATGAGTTGATATCAAGCACTGTTATTCCTCCTGCTCCAAAAGGAGAGAATGGTAATGATGGTAAAGATGCTATAAGAGGAGCTGAATTATTAAGCGGAGCTACTGCCCCAACTGCTAAGGATGGTAAAGACGGTGATACTTATATCGACGCCAATACAGGTGATGTTTACAAGAAAGAAAATGGTTCTTGGAACAAAATCGGAAATATTCGTGGACCTCAAGGAGTAGCTGGTGAAAAAGGCGATAAAGGTGAAAAAGGCGACAAAGGTGAAAAAGGTGAAAAAGGCGAAAACGGAGCTAATGGAGCAGATGGTAAATCACCAGTTGTAAATGTAACTGACAATGGAGATGGAACACACTCTGTTACTGTTAGAAACCCTGATGGTTCAGAATCTACAACGAAAGTTAAAGATGGTAAAGACGGTAAAACTGCAACTATCACTACAACAGAAAACCCAGATGGAAGTCACACAATTACTGTAACAAATCCAGATGGAACATCTAAAGAAACTGTTGTTAAAAACGGTAAAGATGGTAAGACTCCTAAAGTTGAAGTAACTGATAACGGAGATGGAACTCACACTGTTAAAGTTACAGATGGAGACGGTAATGTTACAAATGCTATCATCAAAGATGGTAAAGACGGTAAAGCTGCAACAGCAACAACTACTGAAAATCCAGATGGAAGCCACACAGTAACAATCACTAACCCAGACGGAACTAAGAATGAGTTTGTCGTTAAGAATGGACGTGACGGTGTTGATGGACGTACTCCAACCGCATCTGTTCGTGATAATGGAGACGGAAGTCATACAATCGTTATTACAAATCCAGAAGGTGTGACAACTGAAACCACAGTTCGTGATGGTAAATCACCAAAAGTTACTATAACTGATGAACAAAATGGAACTCACAAAATCTCAGTTCTAAATGGTGATGGAACAACTACTGAAACAATCATTAAAGATGGTAAATCACCAGTAGCAACAGTTACTGACAACCATGATGGTACTTACACAATTCGTGTAGAAAACGGTAATGGTACTGTTTCTGAAACCACAGTTCGTGACGGTAAATCACCAACTGCTAAGGTTGTGGATAACGGAGATGGAACTCACACTATCACAGTTGTGAACTCAGACGGTACAACTACAACAACTACAGTTCGTGATGGTAAAGAACCAAAACTTGAAGTGATTGATAACAACAATGGTTCACACACTATTAAAGTGACAGGTGCTGATGGTAAAGAAACTACAACTACAATCTTTGATGGTAAATCACCAAAAGCTAACATCGTTGATAACGGAGACGGAACTCATACATTAACAATCGTAGATTCTGATGGTCGTGAATACAAATCTATTATCAAAGATGGTAAAGACGGTAAAGATGGCGTTTCACCAAGTGTAACTGTTAAAAATAATAACGACGGAACTCACGTTGTAACAATCACTAATCCGGATGGAAGTAAGACAGAAATGGTGATTAAAGACGGTAAAGATGGTAAATCACCAAAAGTTTCTGTTGAAGATAATGGTGATGGTAGTCATACAATCACAATCATCAATTCTGATGGAACTGTGACAAAAACAGTTATTAAAGATGGCAAAGATGGTAGAGATGGACGTGATGGTCGAGACGGCAAAGACGGAAAATGTGGATGCCAAGACAAACCAGTAACACCATCAAATGACAAACCAGTTCCTCCAACACGTAATGTGCCAGAAGGACCAACGTTTGCAATGCCAGAACCACCAGTTCATGAATTGCCAGAATTCAACGGTGGTGTGCCAGGAATGCCAGAAGTTCATGAATTGCCAGAATTTAACGGTGGAGTACCAGGTATGCCTGAAGTTACTGAAGTACCAGAATTAGATATGCCAACAGTACCAGCACAACCAACACCAAGTGTACCGGTTAAACCTGTGCCAGCGCAACCAACACCAAATGTACCGACACCAGAAGTGCCAGTACAACCAACTCCAGTTGTTCCAACACCAGAAGTACCGGTTAAACCAGTACCAGCGGTTCCAGAACAACCAGTAGTACCAACACCGGCTCAACCAGCAACTCCAGTAAATGCTAACCCAGTAGTACCAACTACAGTTAAAGAAAACCATGGGGACAAATTACCAGAAACTGGAAGCCAATCTGATTATATCTCTGTTCTTCTAGGTAGCGGTATTCTATTGAGCCTATATGTAGGTCGAAGAAAAGAAGATTAATCAGCAAAAAGCAGTCACTAATTTCTCGAAAGAAGATGATAAGTGATAGATCTCGAATGAAAGAATATTCTTAGAATGATTTTCCTATGATGGAAAAGACTGCTAAAAACCTTGAGTGGTAACGCTCAAGGTTTTTTTGGATGAGTGATGTTTGTCTGAAAATCTTGATTGAGTCTAAAAATGCCACCCTATTAGGTGGCGATCATTGATTTAGACTTTTAAAAATTCTTTATTTTTTACTGAATTGCTGCTACCAAATCTTGAGCTTGTTTTTCAATTGAGTTTAGGACTGTTTCTTCGAGAACCAATTTTCCGTCTGCCCAAGCAGAGTCATTAACACGTGCAGCAGTGAAATCACCAACTACTTGTGTACGGATAAATGGCAAGAGGTCTTTGTAGATAGCGAAGAGTTGATCGTGACCTGCATTGGCTACAGATGATACTGTGACAAACTTGTCTTGAAGAGCAGAAGCGCCACGTGTATCAGACAAGTCAAGGGCACGAGATAGCCAGTCAAGCAAGTTTTTCACTGTACCAGGGATAGAGAAGTTGTAGACTGGAGAGAAGATCCAGATAGCATCCGCAGCGAGAACTGCTTCACGAGCAGCAGCTACAGCTGGATGTGTTGGAACTTCCAAATCTTGGCTGAAGAGAGGAAGGGCTGAATAATCAAGGTAGCTAACTTCCGCTTTACCAGCAAGTGCTTTCTCAGCTTCGAGAGCCATTTGGTGGTTGAAAGAACCTTGACGTAGGGATCCGACGATAAATAATACTTTTTTAGACATGATGTGTCTCCTTTTTCTTAAAATTTCGAGAATTGCCTCGTTGTTATAAAATATATTACAACAAAAGAAAACACCTTGCAAGAAATTTGCTCAGAGTTTATTTGAAAATTAAAAATTACAGAAACTTTAGTCATTTGCGACTGGAAAAGTAAGAACTGTTCGTTTTGAATCCTGGTTTGAATTTGATTTTCGAAGAGTATTCCTATATTCTCTTGTAATATGATGATATAAGTGCTAAAATAAACAAGAAAACTCGCAATAGAAACTACAGAACAGTTTTTCCGGTATCATTTCATAAACAATTAAACGAAAATAATGGCATTTTAAGAATGCTTCTAAAAGGGGTGGAGATCATGTAAGGCATAGATTAACAAGTGACGGACAAAATAAATAATAATACACTTGTTAAAGGAGAAAAGATGTTAATAAGAAATTATCGGAAAAATATTGGCCTGATGGCCGGAGTTGAGTTTTTTGCATTTCTAGGGATTACCAGTTTTTGGATTCTCTTTCTCAGTCAAAACGGAATGTCTCTTTGGCAGATTGGACTTTTGGAAAGTATTTTTCATACGACCAGTCTTCTCTGTGAAATTCCATCTGGTATGTTAGCTGACCGCTATTCCTATAAGACCAACCTTTATTTAAGTCGTATAGCAGGAATTGTGTCTTCTATTCTCATGTTGGCTGGGCAAGGAAATTTTTGGATTTATGCACTAGCTATGGCGATAAATGCCTTGTCTTATAATTTTGATTCAGGCACAAGCGCAGCAATGGTTTATGATTCAGCCGTGGAAGCTGGACTGAAGAAGCGTTACTTATCTATTTCAAGTTTTATGTCAGGAGTAGCAGAAGGAACTCGGTCTTTGGGGACAGTGTTGGCGGGATTTTTTGTCCATGGTCAATTGCACCTGACCTACTATATCATGATTGCCACTTCTATCATAGTTCTTTTCCTGATTTGGATGCTGAAAGAACCCAGTGTTAAGGTAGAAAAAACTGATAGTGTGACCATGAAACAGATTATTTGGACTGTTAAGGAAGAGTTGGAGCGAAATCCCATGCTCTTCAACTGGATGATTTTGTCTCAGATTGTTGGAACGCTCATGTGCATGTTTTATTTTTACTATCAAAATCAGTTACCGGATTTAAGTAGCTGGCAAATTTCAGCAGTTATGCTACTTGGTAGTCTCTTGAATATCGTCGCAGTCTATCTAGCGAGTAAGATTGGAAAGAAATATGCTGCCTTGAAGCTTTTCCCTGTCCTCGTCCTGCTGACTGGAGTTACCTATATGCTGTCCTACTTTGGGACACCTCTAATCTATATTTTGATTTATTTGATTAGTAATGCTCTATATGCTCTTTTTCAGCCGATTTTTGACAATGATTTGCAAGAGCGCCTTCCAAGTGAAGTAAGGGCAACCATGCTGAGTGTCTACTCTATGATGTTTAGCCTAAGTATGATTGTCTTCTTCCCACTGACAGGCTGGTTGATTGACAATTTAGGCTTTGTAGTAGCATTTCTTTATCTAGGATTCTTTTTAGTCTTGATTAGCCTTCTATTGCCTGTATTTTTAGGAAAAATGGCTAAAAGAATGGATGATAAAGTGATTCTATAAAGTAAAAGAACTTACGAAAACTTGAGTACCAAAGCTCAGGTTTTTTAATAGGTTGATTTTGGAGCTGTCTTTACTTTTCTTGCTCGGTTTTAATCAAGAAAAATCGGTTTGCTTTGAAGGAAGAAATAATATAGGTTTGTTCTTGCATTCACTTGTAATAAAGCCCAATAGATGGTAAAATAGACGAGTGAAAAAAAGACAAAACAAAGCAAAAAATAATCTACTGTGGCAGTATGGTCTAGGGATGACGATTTTGTTTGTGGTTATCAGTGCTTCCTTTCTGTATCTAGTGTTTCTGAGTATGAAACCTTATCAAACAGCTAAAAGTGAAGGAGAAAAATTAGCTCAGCAGTATGCAGGATTAGAGCAGGCTGATCAGGTTGACTTATACAATGGCTTGGAATCCTATTACAGCGTTCTTGGCCGTAATAAAAAACAAGAAGCACTTGCTGTCCTGATTGGAAAAGATGACCATAAGATTTACGTTTATCAGCTAAATCAGGGTGTTTCACAAGAAAAAGCTGAAGCTCTTTCTAAGGAAAAAGGAGCTGGTGAGATTGACAAGATAACCTTTGGCCGCTATCAAGACAAGCCAATCTGGGAAGTCAAGTCAGGAACTAATTTTTATCTAGTAGATTTTGAAACAGGAGCATTGGTCAATAAGGAGGGCCTATGAAATTATCCAACCGTGTTTTAGAAATGGAAGAAAGTGTCACTTTAGCTAGTGATGCGAGAGCAAAAAAATTAAAAGCTCAAGGTAAGGATGTCCTTTTCTTGACCTTGGGACAACCAGATTTTCACACTCCTGAAAATATTCAGGATGCAGCAATTAAAGCTATTCGAGAAGGACAGGCTTCCTTCTATACAGTAGCTTCAGGTCTACCAGAATTAAAAGCTGCGGTGAATACCTACTTCGAGCGCTACTATGGCTATTCTGTCGCCAGTAATGAGGTTACCTTTGCTACAGGTGCCAAGTTCTCCCTCTATACCTTCTTTATGGCTGTAATTAATCCTTTAGATGAGGTTATTATTCCAACTCCATACTGGGTTAGTTATGGAGATCAGGTCAAGATGGCAGAAGGGATTCCAGTCTTTGTTCAAGCTAAAGAAGACAATGATTTTAAAGTCACAGTGGATCAACTAGAACTAGTTAGGACAGATAAAACAAAGGTTTTGGTTCTCAATTCACCATCTAATCCGACTGGTATGATTTATACTCGTGAAGAATTACTAGCTATCGGAAATTGGGCAGTTGAGCATGACATTCTGATTTTAGCAGATGATATATACGGTCGCCTTGTTTATAATGGAAATCAATTTGTTCCAATCTCAAGTCTATCAGAAGCAATTCGTAAGCAAACCGTTGTTATCAACGGTGTATCTAAGGCCTATGCCATGACGGGTTGGCGAGTTGGTTATGCAGTGGGTGATTCTGAAATCATTGCAGCTATGAGTAAATTGACGGGACAAACAACTTCAAATTTGACATCTGTTTCTCAATATGCGGCTATTGAAGCCTTAACAGGACCACAGGATTCTGTTGATATCATGCGTCAAGCTTTTGAGGAGCGTCTCAATACCATTTATCCGCTATTATGTGAGGTCCCTGGTTTTGAAGTCGTTAAGCCACAAGGAGCCTTCTATCTCTTTCCAAATGTTAAAAAAGCTATGGAGATGAAAGATTATACGGATGTGACTGACTTTACAACAGCTATTCTTGAGGAAGTTGGTTTGGCACTCATAACAGGAGCTGGCTTTGGAGCGCCAGAAAATGTCCGCCTCAGCTATGCGACAGACCTAGACACGCTTAAAGAAGCAGTTAAACGTTTGAAAGCATTTATGGGTAGTGAGAATGATTGATCATTTTGAAATTAAGGTAAAGGATTTACAAATTTCAGAAGGATTTTATAGGAGTTTTCTCGCCCCTTTGGGCTATAAATTGGCTTTTAAAACTACTTCTCTAATCAGTTTTCTTGCCCCAAATAGCCCTCATCCTGGTGGTGACTTTTGGTTAGCTCAGGGGACGCAAAATCCTATTCACTTTGCTTTCTTAGCAGAAAATAAGGAAGAGGTTCAAGCTTGTTATGAGGCTGGCTTAGAGGCAGGTGGGCTAGACAATGGTGCTCCTGGTTATCGCAGTGAGCATCCGATTTATTATGCTGCTTTTATGATTGATCCAGATGGGAACAATATAGAGGTGGTTTGCCATAAAGAATAAAAAAGAAAAGGAAAAATAATGACAAAACGTGTAACGATTATTGATGTAAAAGACTATGTTGGTCAAGAAGTGACGATTGGTGCTTGGGTTGCCAACAAATCAGGAAAAGGAAAAATCGCTTTTTTGCAATTGCGTGATGGAACAGCCTTCTTCCAAGGTGTAGCCTTTAAACCAAACTTTTTAGAAAAATTTGGTGAAGAAGTGGGACTTGAGAAGTTTGATATCATCAAACGCTTGAGCCAAGAAACGTCTGTCTATGTGACAGGTATTGTCAAAGAAGACGAACGTTCTAAGTTTGGCTATGAGTTGGACATTACAGACATCGAAGTAATCGGTGAATCTCAAGACTACCCAATCACACCAAAAGAACACGGAACAGACTTCTTGATGGACAACCGTCACTTGTGGCTCCGTTCTCGTAAGCAAGTAGCGGTGATGCAAATCCGTAACGCTATCATTTATGCAACTTATGAATTCTTTGACAAGAACGGCTTCATGAAGTTTGATAGCCCAATTTTGTCAGGAAATGCTGCAGAAGATTCAACTGAACTCTTTGAAACGGACTACTTCGGAACGCCAGCCTACTTGAGCCAATCAGGTCAGCTTTATCTAGAGGCAGGTGCGATGGCCCTTGGTCGTGTATTTGACTTTGGTCCCGTATTCCGTGCTGAAAAATCAAAAACACGTCGTCACTTGACTGAGTTCTGGATGATGGACGCAGAGTACTCATACTTGACACATGATGAGTCGCTTGACTTGCAAGAAGCTTATGTGAAAGCTCTTCTACAAGGTGTTCTTGATCGTGCGCCTCAAGCCTTGGAAACATTGGAACGTGATACAGAACTCTTGAAACGCTACATTGCAGAGCCATTCAAACGTATCACTTACGATCAAGCCATTGACCTCTTGCAAGAGCATGAGAATGATGAAGATGCTGACTACGAACATCTTGAGCATGGTGATGACTTTGGTTCACCACATGAAACTTGGATTTCAAACCACTTTGGTGTGCCAACATTTGTCATGAACTATCCAGCAGCCATCAAGGCCTTCTACATGAAACCAGTTCCTGGAAATCCAGAGCGCGTGCTTTGTGCAGACTTGCTTGCTCCAGAAGGCTATGGAGAAATTATCGGTGGTTCTATGCGTGAGGAAGACTACGATGCCCTTGTCGCAAAAATGGATGAACTTGGCATGGATCGTACTGAGTATGAATTCTACCTTGACCTTCGTAAATACGGTACAGTTCCACACGGAGGATTTGGTATCGGTATCGAGCGTATGGTAACCTTCGCAGCAGGAACAAAACACATCCGTGAAGCTATCCCATTCCCACGTATGTTGCATCGTATTAAACCTTAAAAATAAAATAAAAAAAGAGGATAGACAAAACTCCTTGAAATTATAAAAATGCATAGTATCAGGTATTTGAAAACTTTGATATTATGTGTTTTTTTGAGAAGAGTCTGGGACAAAAGTCTAACCTTAGATATAAAAAGCGAACAAAACGAGTTATCTGACACTCAGAATTCTGTCTTGTTCGCTTTTTTGTCTAATCAATCGATTTTAAAATTTATAATAAAGAATTCCGAAAATCAAAATCTTTTTGTCCCAGCCTCCTTTCAATTGATTTTTTAAACCAGTCTCATTTACAATCCTATAATTCTATAATGTTACGATGTTTCAAACAAAGTATTTGAGATTTTATTTTAAAACTGATATACGAATAATTCGTTACTTAGTCTCAAAACAGTGTCTAATCAACTCTCTATACTAACTTATAGTAATTTAGTCTTTATTTGTATGTGCAGATATATGTATAGAATAAGGGCGACGTCTCGAAAATAGAGGTGGCTGTCCGTTTCCTCTTTAGGCAATCCACAGGATATATCTACCTAACGTTTGCACTTTTTATGCGACACTAGAAAGGTCTACAATTTTAACTGAATGGCTATTAGTATGAGATAGAAAGATTGGTTGGGAGTTAGGTATATAAAAAATAATTTTATAAAAGGAGGTTGTGACTCTAAATGAAGGGTAAACAACAAGATTTTAGAACGGAAAAGTATATTCGTTATGGTATTGGTAAGTATAGCTTTGGAGCGGCATCCGTAGCGATTGTGGCTGGTTTAATGTTCTTGGGAAATGGAGCAGTTTTAGCTACTGAACAAAATCCAGTTTCAGACTCTAAAGAAAATATTTAAAAAGTAGAAAAGCCTTCTCCAGAATTAGGAGCAAGTACTATTCAGTTGACAGAAAAGATAGCTGAAACACCTAAGAAAGAAGAAGTTAAAGTAAATAAGTCACTTCTTGAAACGAGTATTTCAAATTTAGAGGCTGCATTATCAAATATTAAGTATGCGGATACCTCAGTTGTAGCCAATGCTCGTGAAGCCTTAGCTACTGCGAAATCTGTTTTAGCAAATGAAACTGCTAAGCAAGAAGAGGTAAATATTCAAAAAGATATTCTTTCTTCATTGAAAACAGTTGTAACAGAATCAAGCAAGCTAGGATTAGAAACAAAAGAGGCTGATAAAGATAAGGCAGCAAAAGAAGAATCAGAAAAAACCATCACACCAACAGAAAAAGCTGTTTCTGCTGCAACAACTATCTTGACACAAGTTTCTTCAGAGGCTGATGTAACCAATACACTTGCCACTAAAGAACTTCGTAAGAAAGAAGTATCAGAAGAAAATCGAGTAGCAGTTGAAGCGGCGGTAGCCAAGAACAAAGCTGTACTTAATGAATCAAAAATTCTTTTAGCTGATAAGAGTGTCACAAAGGAACAAGTAGATGCTCAATTAGCTCGCTTAAATGAATCAATTCTTGCAGTTTACAGTGAACTTAAAAAAGCAGGAATTGGTCGTGATGGTAACTATAGTGTAGCGTTATCAGCAGACGAAGGATATACTAGCAACTCAACAGAATTAAGAAAAGAAAATGGTGAATTTGCTACAGCTACAGGTAAATCATACAAAGTATTAGACGGTAATGATAAATATAGATTATACGTTCATGGATACCAATCTGAAAATACAGAAGTAAGTTCAGCTAATAATGGTAGACCAGATGTAGGTGGTCGTACAGATATTCCTTTATCAAAAACAGAAGCTAAAAAAATAGCAGACGAAGCTCTATTATGGAGAGGAAAAGTTCGTGCTAGTGGAAGAAACAATAACAACAATACTTGGGGAGCAGGTGGACCATATGAGTATCTAACAACTGAGATTTATGGATACACTTACGAACAAGGAACTCACTATGTATATATTACAGATGTGAAAAAACGTTTCAGTTTATCACAAGAAGCAGAAGCAGCAGGCTATTCAATAAAAAAGATTGACCTTAGTAACTTGATTCCAGGTACTGGATATAATGAAACCACAGACACAGTAGAAGGATATGTAGCATCTAACCTTCAAAATGGTGTTTATGATATGCGTTATATCTTAACAGTTGAAAAAGACGGACAATCTCAACAAGTGACATTCCGTGACTTAACAGCTGGTTGGATCGGATGGCAAGACTCATCAGCTCCATCTATTTTAGGAACATCTAAAACGGTTACAATCGGAGATGAAGTAGACCACGACATTAAATATGTAGATAATGAGGGAATGAATAAAGATGAACGTGCGGGATATGCTTATGCAAATGATGGTTCTAAAGTAATAGCAGGTTCTAAAACGGCCCCATCTACATCAAAAGCAGCAACATTCACAGCTATTGATGGAACAAAAGTAAGAACAATGAGTTCACCTATAACATTTAATGCGCACACTGCATTAAATGGTGTTTATACAGGTAAGGACACGTCAATTACAGATGTTATTCCGGGATTAAATTATAATCCAACAACAGGGAAAATTCATGGGACGGCTTCAGAAGCTGGAATCTATACTGTAGCTGCATTAGCAAAAGACTACAATAACTCTACAAACGCTAAGAATATTGACTGGAATATGGACGGGCAAGAGGCTCATGAAAATATTACAATTGCAGTAGCACCAAAAATTACAGTATCTAACGTAGAAGCTTATGCAACAAAAGTTCCTGTAACAGTATCAAACGGAGCAAATAAAGCAGAAATTACGATGCCTGATGGAACTGTAACAAACTTAGTTATCAAAGATGGAAAATGGACTGTAGGCGCAGGAACTACGAATACAGCAGTAAAAGAAGGCGATCAATTAGCAGATGCTTCAGCAACAGCACCAACTAAATTCGAACTACCTGTAACTTCAAATTCAACACAATATGTTGGAATTAATAGTATTGAAGCAAAAGCCTCTACAGATAAAGTTCGTGCAGATATTCAACGTGAAATTGCAACAGTGAAAGATGCAGCTGGAAAATCTTATACTGCGACATTTAACCGTGCAACAGGTAAATATACTCTTGCTAATGAAGATGCGTATGTGTTAAAAGATAATGGAGACGGAACATCAACTTTAACAGAACGTCGTGTATATACAGATGCAAAAGAAAATGGAGATGTTGATTTTATCGTTTATGAATTCACACGTACATGGAATGCAACTTCTTCAGCAGCTGATTTAATTGATAAAGTAGCAGAAATTCGTAAAAATGGTGAAGTAACAGCAGTAGGAGACGTAACTCGTACAGTTACAGCTGTACCAAGAGAACAAACAGCTGATAAACAAGGCCTTATTGTTACAGTGAAGTATGATTCAGCAACAAAACAATGGACAGCTTCAGATGGTTCAACAGTAACAGCAAAAGAATCTAATGCAGGATGGTCAATCGAAACATCTTCAGGATTCAAAGGGTATGTATCTTATCGTGAAGCAATTGGAAATGATGTAGCATCTATCCAAAATGATAAACCGACTGCTTCATCTACAAGCTATGCTGAAACAAAAGATAACTCTGTAGATTTACTAAAATCTCCTAAAGCTAATGTAGGATTTGAAGATGTGATTGATGATAAATCAGATGATGCTGAGTCAGAAACTATCAAAACTAAATTAACAGTAACAGCTCCAGATGGAACGAAGAAAGAATTTAACTTAGCAGATGCGGAAGGAAAAGCTTATATTCAAGCACAACGTACAGCTGCAGAAAAAACACAAGCAGCAACAACGGCAATTGAAGAGGCTCAAGCGACTCATAATGAACTAGCTCGTATTCAAGAACAAGTAGACCGTCAAGTACAAATGATTGCAGATGCAGAAGCAGCATTAGAGAACTTAAAACTTCGTACAATTTCTGTAACAGCGAAAGACTTAGCTGAAAAGAAACTTAAAGATGCAAAAGAGTTCAAAGCTAGCTTAGATGAGAAATTAAAAGAAGTTCAAGGAAAACTTCCTGAATTAACAGCGAAAGTTACTTCAAGTCGTCAAGAAGCTTTAGAAGCAGAAAAAGCAGTAGAAGCAGCACGTATAGCATTGAAAACAAAAGCGACTGAAAACTTATTGAATCCAGAAGTTGCAGCATATACATTAGGTCAATACGGATCTTATAAAGTGACTGTAAGAGCAGTTGATTCAAATGGTGTTGTAACGACTCCAACAGTAGGAAATACAGATGATGGAGCAGTAACAGAAGATGCAGTTGCAGAAACAACATACTACATTGTAGTATCTAAACCAGAAAAATCAGCAGGTGCAGAAGGACAAGAACAAACTGATTCAATGGAAACAGGATTCAAGACTCGTTTACCAAATGATGCAGAAATATCTGACTACAAACTAGTTGATCCAGTATCAGGTAAGAAAACAGATTCTGTAACGACTGAAGAAGGTACATATGTGATTGATGGAACTACAGGAGCAGTATCGTTTACACCTGCACCAGGGTTTATCGGTAATGCTAAACCATTAACAGTGGTAGCTAACGTAACAATCACAGGAGATGACGGGCAACCAGTAGAATCTACAACGACTTATACACCAACAGTATATGGTGTTAAACCAAAAGATGATGAAACAACTGGGAAACAAGGTCAAGTTCAAACTTCAATTCCAGGAAGCGAAAGATTCTCAGCATTAAACACAGGAGCTAATACTCCAGATAATACAAACGTAGACTGGACAACAGTTAAGTACTCATTAGAAGGTGCTAATGAAGAAGGTAAGGTTGTAGTTGAAGGAGAAGGAACATACGGTATTGACCCAGCAAAAGGTACAGTAACATTCACTCCAGAATCAAGCTTCAAAGGACAAGCTAAAGGAGTAGAAGTAAAAGTATCTGTAACAGCAACTGATTCAGAAGGAAACAAAGTTGAAGTTACATCTAGTGGTGACTACACTCCAGAAGTGGAAGCGATAGAACCAACTGCAGAGCCAAAAGAGACAAGTGGAAAACAAGGTAAACCACAAACTCAAGATGCAACTACAATGTTCAAAGAAGGAAATCCAGTAGCACCGATTAAAAATGATACTATTAAATTAGTAGATCCAACTGGTGCAGAAGTAACAGAAATGCCAGCACTTAAAGATGGCGTTGAAGTTGGTAAATATGTAGTAGACCCGACAACAGGTATTATTACATTTAAACCAAATAAAGACTTTGTAGGTACACCAGATCCAGCTAAAGTAGTAGCTGCAGATGGAAATGGAACAAAAGTAGAAACTACTTACACACCAACAGTAACTCCAGTTAAACCAACAGGAGAAGATGTTACATCAGAAGATGTACAAGGTGCTGAACAAAATGGAACACCAAAATTCACACCAGGAAATCCTGATGTTGCAATTACAATTACTGATGAGCAACCAGCGAAATTAATCGATCCAGAAACAGGGAAGCCAACTGATAAAACCACAATAGTGATTCCTGATGAAGGAAAATACACAATCGATCCTAAGACTGGAGAAGTAACATTCACACCAGAACCACAATTTACTGGTCAAGCAACAGGGGTAACTGTTCAAGTGAAAGATGCGAACGGAAAACCTGTAGAAGCAAGCTACACACCTAAAGTTAAAGGTGTAACTCCAACAGCAACACCAGCTAAATCTAAAGATATTCAAGGTAAACCACAAACAGGATTACCAGAATTCAAAGGTGGAACAGTAACGGTTAATGGTGTACCAAAAACTGTTGAGATTGATGAAACAAAAGTACCTAAACTTCTTGTTCCAGAAACAGGAGAACCAACTGATGAACCAGTAGTAATTCCTGGAGAAGGAACATACACAATCGAAGATGGTAAAGTGAAATTCCAACCAGAACCACAATTTACTGGAAAAGGAGAAGGTGTAGAAGTTCAATGTGTTGATAAGAATGGAACGCCAGTAACAGCTAAGTATACTCCAAAAGTAGTGCCAGTAACGCCAACTGGAGAAGATAAGACATCAGTAGGACCTAAAGGTCAACCACAAACAGGAACACCAGTATTCAATGGTGGATCAGCGAAAATCAACGGAAAAGAAGAAACTGTTGAAATTGATGAGGATGTACCAGCTAAACTAGTTGATCCTAAGACGGGTGATCCAGTTGATTCTGTAACAGTTGATGGCGAAGGAATATATACAATCGATGCGACTGGTAAAGTGACATTCACGCCAGAATCAGAATTCTTAGGAACAGCAACAGGTGTAACAGTTCAACGTCAAGATAAAAACGGAACGCCTGTAACAGCTACGTACACACCAACAGTAACTCCAGTAACGAAGACTGTAGACAAAACATCAGAAGGTGCTAAGAATACTCCACAATCTAACACTCCAGAATTCACAGGAGATGTTGACTTAGATGTACCACCAACATTTGATGATGGAGCAACTACAAGAGTAGTAGAAGGAGAAGGAACATATACAATCGATGCGACAGGTAAAGTAACATTCACACCAGAACCAGAATTTACAGGTACTGCAGATGGAATTACGGTCGTTAGAAAAGATAAATTAGGTAAAACTATCTCTGCTCAATACACACCAACAGTACGTCCGGATACTGAATTTGTAGACGAAAATGGAAATCCAATTAAAGGATATCCAAGTGAAGATGGAACAACACCGAAGAAAGATATTCCTGAGTATCGTTATGTAGAAACAGTAACAGACGAGCATGGAAACATAAGACATATCTATAAACAAGTTGTAACATTCTTCAAAGATAAAGAAGGAAACGAGATTCCCGGATATCCAACAGAAGAAGGTACTACACCGAAGAAAGACAATATCCCAGGATATAGATTCGTAGAAACGAAGAAACTTCCAAATGGAGATATCGAACACGTATATGAAAAGGTTGTAACGCCAACACCTACTCCAACTCCATTTGAATACAAAGTCATCACAACTTATGTAGATGAAAACGGAGAATTAATCATTCCGGATGAAAATGGTTCACATCCAGGTAAAGAATTAAAAGGATATGAAATCGTTCGTACTGAAAAAGATGAGAATGGAAATGTCCGTAATATTTACCGTAAAGTGACAACACCAGAAACATCTATCATCACAACATTTGTGGATGAAAATGGTAACCCAATTCTTCCAAATGAAAATGGCGAAGTTCCAGCTAAGGATATCACAGGATATGAATTAGTCAGAACAGAAAAAGATGCGAACAGTAATGTCCGTCATGTTTATCGTAAGATTCAAGAAACAATACAAGAGCAACCAGTGCAACAAATATCAGAAAAAGAAGCTGAGGCTAAACAAGAGTTGCCTAACACAGGTACAGAAGCTAACGCTAGCCTAGCAGCGCTTGGACTTCTTGGAGCCCTAGGTGGATTTGGACTTCTTGCTCGCAAGAAAAAAGAAGACTAAAAACTCATAGTTTTTAGAGTCTGGGACAATAGTCCCTTATTTCCAAAAAAGCAACGGATTTGCCGTTGCTTTTTTGCATGGTTACGATAGTCTTGGTAAAATAGAATTGCTTAATAAATCATTTAGAAAGGCTATCCCATGCATATTCACTATAACACAAATCAAACAACTTTACCACTAGAAATCAGTTCTTTCTTACCATAAGACCATCTCGTCTTTACTATTGAAAAAGTGGTGAATACCTTG
>NZ_JASHAR010000026.1:0-21872 GCF_047465045.1 Streptococcus mitis | reverse complement strand
GATACTATAATTCCAATAAAAACCCAACAAGTAAAAATAATTGTCCAAAAACATTTTTGAGATAGAATTTTATCAATTATTTTTATTTCCATAGTATTCTCCTACCGATAACAATTTATTATCACTATACAAAGCACTCAAATAGGTTTATAATAGCATGATTATTGATAAAGGAGATTTTTATGGATTATAAACTTATTTCTACTTACTTAGATTATTGCAAAACTCATAAGCGTTTGAGTTCACACACGATTCGTGCTTATAAGAATGATCTTATGCAATTTTATAACTCAGACTATGATAATGTCGAATCCTATATAGAACAGTTGACACAATCTAACATAAAAACGAATACATTAAGAAGAAAAATTGCTTGTATAAAGGTGTTTTATAACTATCTAAAATACCAGAACATAATTGAAGAGAATCCCTTCAATCAATTGCGCTTTCAATTTAGAACTGAAAAAATATTACCTAAAACGATTCCGTATGACATTCTGAAAAGCATTTTTATATATTTAGAACAGAAAGTAATTGTATCTAAAACTGACTATCAAAAACAAAAAGCTGAAAGAAATCTACTAATTATTTCCCTTTTACTTTCAACAGGCATCAGAATTTCTGAACTTTGTCACATTCATATCAAAGATATTAATCTTTCCAATAAGACACTCCATATTATAGGAAAGGGGAAGAAAGAACGTATCCTATTTTTAGGAGATCAAAAAACATTCAATTTATTAGAAAAATATATAAATAAAACAAGAAATGAATCCAATGATTTCTTGTTTCCAGGGAAATATTCACTTAAACCATTGTCAGAGCAAAGTGTACGTTTAGTTATAAAGAGAATCGTTGAACAAAATAGCTTATCTAAAACTATTACACCACATATGTTTAGACATAGCTTTGCAACAATGCTTCTAGATAGTGATGTAGATATTCGATATATTCAACAAATTCTTGGACATAGTTCTATATCAATCACACAAATCTATACTCACGTATCTCATTCAAAACAAAAAGAAATACTCAGTTCTTTTAATCCTATGTCAGTGATTCATTCTGAAATAGAGTAAGAGACATTTCGAAGGTTACAGTTTACTTCATCTTAAATTAATGTTTGTAGTTCGACTTTAGTTAATATATTTTATACTCAACAAAAGCAAAAAGCATACAAAACTCCACTTTGAATCAGCATTTATACTATATTCCGTATTAAGAACTCCATAATTATTTTTCTAAAATACAGCTTTCAAATATCCTTAAATATAATAAAAAGAGATGGGCAAAATCTCAATTCCTGAAGAAAATCGAGTAAATCTTCCCACAAGAAAACGCATAATTTCAAGTTTCAAGACCTGAGACTATGCGTTTTTTGGTTCTAAAAAATTTTCGCCCACCTTAAAAATGAACAAAAGTTATAAGTAGATTATATTTTAAAACTCATGATCTAACAACCATTTCGATTAGTTAAATCTTTCAATCTTTCTTCTCCTGATTTAAGCATATCCTTCTCTACTTGATTCCATTCTCCAAATAGTAAGTCATGAAGAACGGTTGCTGCTGAAGTTGTATTTTCTTTTGAATCATATACACAACTTCTATCTCGTTGATACATTTGAATTCTTTCAAAGATAGCCAGTTCTTCCAATTGTCGTGTATTATCAACTAGATGATTAACAATGAAATCATGATGTTCTTTTGGAGTTGCACGTGCTTGATTTGGATTGATAGCGTACAGTTCTTCGTATCGGATAAGAGTGCTCAGATAGGACAATTCGGGCTTTGTCGTAATTAAGGCTAATTGTACTTCATATCCCTTATTTTTCAAGAGTTGTGCTGTTTTCTTTGGAACATCAATTGTTCGTAAGGTTCCCTCTATCAAAAGATTGTATCCCAAATGACTCAATTCGGTTACTAAAGACTCTACCATTTTCCCTGCAAAATCTTTGGTGTATTCAACACTATCTTTGCCATATTCTTGCTGAAGTTCTAAATAGTGTGGATGCTGGGAACGAAAACTATCTCCATCAATAATAACAATATTTCCTTGAAATTCTTTCTGTTTTATACGATGAATTGTGGTCTTACCAGCACCACTTTGACCTCCAAGCAAAATAGCTATAGGATGCTTACTGGACTTTTTTCCTCTTGTCAGTGAGCGAAGATTCCGTGCTAAAGCATGTTTGAATTCACTATCGGTATAATCTTGGATTTCCATTAGGCTACCATCCGTTTTTCAGATATCTCTAACATACGTTCAATTCCATCCAAATAGCCGCTATATCTCTCTATTTCATCAAAAGTTTCTACTAAATAGATATTTGTATGAATCAAGTCAGATAGATCATCACTCATTAAAATCCAAGGATTAGATTCATCATCAATGCTAATTCCCTGACTATCTTGATAGCGATAGAGTCGAGATAATAGATTAGAACCTCTTTCTTTCACAATTTCAATTTTTAAAGTCAATTCATAATCTTCAACAGGATTAAGCATTTTATCTTCTCCTACAATATCGACATAAGATACATTAAACTTCTGACAAATGATGTCAATTAATTCCGTAGAGACTGAACTCGTTCCATTTTCATAACGACTCAGACTATTTCGTGAAATACCTACAATCCGTGCAAATTCGGGTTGTGTTAAGTCATGTGTTTTACGTAAGGATTTTATGTTCTTTCCAATCATGGCAAACTCCTTTATTTTTATAATTCAATTATAGCATAAAAAAGTATAACGCACCAATTTTGGTGCATTATTGGCTATTTTTCCTAAACCTCTCTAAATTCTTCTCCAATTGTTCCTTATGAAGTTGATTCTTAGCTTCCTTTAATGTGTCGTCCAAAGTTTCTTCTCTGAAAGTTGCTTCTGTTTTTAGTTGTTCTGATCCTTGATCTGGAGTGAAAATGATATCTAGCAGTCGGTCTATTTTTTCAAGATCTTGGACAGACATATCAGATAGTCTATGAATCAGCTTTTTAAATACGTCACTATTGTCGTGATTTTTCTTAAAAAATGTTGTAAACATCTATAACCTCTCAAAAAAAGCAGCCTATCAGGACTGCTTAGTGTAATTCCGAAATCGCATCATAAATGGACTGCAATTTCTTATTGTCTTTATTCTTTGTGTCAATCAACGTATGTAGCTCTTCAATTTTCTTTTGACTACTTTGAATATCGCTATTGTTATCCGCAATCAGTCTTTTAAGATGTTGCTGATAACTTGTAGTGATATCTGTCTCTTTTCCTGTTCTAACCTCTGTAACTTTAGGTTTAGAACTAGGATTTGATTCCGTTACAGGTGCTTGTTTTCGCTTTTGAAAAGCTGCTTCATAATTTACATCATTACCTCCTTGATGATTTCCAAATAAGGCCGCAATTTTATCTGGATCTTCTTGATTTTCTGATTTACTTTCTAATGGTTGATTAAAATTCCAATCTTTTGTCATTCACTCATTTCATCCTTTCTAAATTCAGAATCATCGAATTGTCTTTCTTTACCAAAGGCATGGTCAAGAGCTTCTTCAAAACTCATGTGACTAATGCTTTGACGCCTTTTGAACGTCGCAAACATCGCTGTCTCCAGTTGTTCTTTGTAAGCAGCGAGTTTTTCTGTCTCTCTTGCTACCTTACTTTCTTGCCTAGTGACCTTTTCTTCTAAGCGTTCAATAATGGTCATATACGATCCTCCTTCATTCTAATATTAGCTAAAACATCTTGATTTTGTTATCACAATTCTAAACATTGAGAGGTTTGTCTTACTGGTTGATTCCTCTATGTTTCTTTTGCAGTCTCGATCATCAATTGTAAATCTGATTTCTTTTCTCGAAGAATATCGTTCCAGTCTATTTTTTCTTTCCCAGGTTCATTATCAGGTAAATCCAGTAAAACAGGCAATCCTGATTGAGATAACTTATCAGAAAAATCTTTACCTGCATCATCACAATCTACCGCAAGTGTCAATAAATCAGGATGATTATTGAAATAGGTAGTGGTATCACGAATTGTATTGAGCAAAGGCAATAACTTTGAAGGTATTACTGTATCTAAGAATTCCAACTTCTGATTTTCTTCAGCTATTAGTCGTAAAGTTTGATAAGCAACAACAGACCTTTTTAATCCCTCCATAGATACCAAACGAACATCAAATAGATTTTGTTGATGAAGTTCGTAATAGCTCATCAAGTCGATAAACGATTCACAAAAGACCAGTCTATTTGGTTTACCAATGTCAAAGGATATTCCAACATGTCCATGGCTTCCTTTTAGAATCGTTTTTAACCTCTCTCTTGGAAAAGAGTGATTCTTATATATCCCTTGTAAGCTTGCTGCCTGCAGCTTGTGACGATGATCAAAGCTTTTAAAAACGATAACAGGTTCAACTGTTTCATTTGTTTTCCAACTGGCTTGTGCCATCAAACCTTGTTGGATCATCTTTTCTACGATTTCTTCTGAAATTCCTCTACATTCTGTTAAGTAATGTCTGGCCAGACTGCAGTTAGAATCTTCTATTCTCTTTAAAGGATAATAAAATGGTCTCTCTCTATTTTCTTGAACAGCTTCTTTTTGAAAAGGTTCTTCAGAAAGAAAAGCTAGAGCTTCTTTAAAAGAAATTCCCTTAACAAGTCGAACAAAATCAATGACATCACCTTGAATATCTCTTGAATATCTCTTGAATATCTCTTGAAAACCATTTAAAAGTATTGGTAGTTGAAAAAATCCGGAACGAATCGTGTTCAGGATGTTCATAGACACGGCTAGAAACTTGTTTAAAGGAGATACCTAAACGATTGGCTACATCAAGAATTGAAATTTGCTTACATTCTTCTATTTCCATGCAATATCATCATTTTGTCGTAGTATTTGGCAGTGATGGTATTGATGATGATTCTTCTAAAGTTTTGGGAGTTGCCTTATCTAAATCATCCAACTCAGATTTCCAAACCTGTACTTGATTGACCAATAACTTACCAGGAAGTTTAGAATAAGACAATTTAACAGTTCTTGTTTCTGTCTGATTGGTCTTTGATTGGTTGGCATTCTTTAAATCGGATACATAGGTTACATTATAGGAGACCATGGCAATGGCTTGATTCGTAGTCTGATTGACAAAGATATCAGCTTTTTCAAAATGATAATCCAAAATATAATCCTTATACACTTGGTTCATGGCATCATTTTGACTTGACAATTCTTGAGAATAAGCCGATTCAGTCATATAAGGTTGAATGCGTGTATTATTTTCTCCGAGCTTTTCTTTCGTATAGTACTGTGTCAAAAATTCTTTTACAGTATCCGATGACAAAATGCTGGCTTTATCTTCTGCTTGTTTATCTTCCACAAGTTTAGCTGCAGCCAATTCAATCTCTTTACGACTTTGTTTAGCAGTCGAGTGTTGACCAGCAGTATATCCCATCATGAGAATAAAGCTAGTTGCGGCTACTGCGCCAACACTAATTAATGCTTTAGTTTTGACTTTATTTAACATCTTAGACCTTCTTTCTATAAAAACTAGGTCAAGAATACCAAAAAGAACTTGTAAGTTTTATCATAAGAAAAAGTATAGTCTCTAAAACTCAATTACAATAGAAAATTAAGAAAATCTTCCCACAATAAAACGCATAGTATCTAATTTTTTCAATGCCTGACACTATGCGCTTTTTTCTTTTAAAGACTTTTTGCCCAATTTAACTTCTAAAGAAAGCCAAATGATATTCTCCATTCAATTTAACTGCTACTTTCTCATGGATAGACTGATTTTTTAAAGAACAAATTTCTCCATATTCCCAACTTTCGTGCTCCCCTGATAATCTAGTGACTGACTTCACTTGATTATCTAAGTTAGCAACTGTAGCACTAAGCTCTTCTTTTGGAATAATTTCTTCAGTAATTGTAAATGATTGTTCCCCTATCTTCAACTCTCTGGCTTCTTGCTCATTGATAGCAAATCCTCCTACTAAGCGAACATTAAATAAGTCAGAAACTTTTAGAAGTTCTTCTTTAGAAATGTTATCAAGTAGTCTACATTTATAGAAAGTACTATCAATTTTTATGGCAAATTCTCTATTCTTGGTCTGATATAAGTCACCAATCTCCAATAAATCATTCTTTATTTCATTATTGGAATCATCGTAAGATATTTCATAAATATCATAATGATTGCTTACTTTACTTTCAATATCTTCATATAAAATTAATTGATTAGTTACACCATAATGCTCTCCTTTATAATCGAATTGATTATAACTTGAGTCGAGAAATTTAACATCATACTTCTCATATGTACATCCGGTCAATCCAAGTAAACTTAAGAAAAAAATTACGGAAAGATAGATCTTTTTGAATTTCATAGTTCTCCTCCTAATTTTCTATAGCTAAATTATCAAAAATCAATAACACCTCTCTCCAATATGTCTTTACAGACTTATTTTGGATATGAAGTAAAATCAAAACAATTCCCAAACTTCCATCCAAAAATTTAACACTCCATTCATTTCCATCAGAATATATAATTAAACACCTTTTCTGCTCACAACTATTAAATTAGCAACAAACAATAATACAACATAAAAAATTAAAGCCAATAAATAGGTTGTGCTTCTGAAATTATTTTCTAAAATAATATTAACTGGTAAAATTACTGGAATCCAAAAAATATTAAGAAAAACTTTATTTGTTGCAAATACTATAAATAAACTTTCCACAACAGCTATAAGTAAATTGCCGCCTTTCGCAATAAACAATGTCAATAGCATGTGGAAATGATTTAACAATATTAGTAATAACCAACTAACTATTCCTACGTAAAAATAATATGAAAAGTGTTCTAACTCTATACCTACAACTACCCATAAAGGAATAGTGAGTAAAGATAATAGTAAATCTAACACAAAAAGTTTCGCTCCCCATATACTGGATATATTTCTCCCGCTTCTAATATTCTGATATTTATTAGCATTGATTTCTTGTTCAGATACTAATAAAGTGATTATCGTAGTTATCATACAATAGCCTAACATCGGTAAAAAGATAATATTTTCCAATACAATTGTGTTATTTACAGATAATATGTAAATTGGAATTGTCAATAGTTGTATAGTAGACAAAATCAAAATAATGTATAGTTGATACGAACCTTTAAATTTAATCATTTCACTTTTTAGCAATTGGATCATTACTTAACCTCCAATTTAACATTAACAAAGAAACGATAAATAGAATCAATGATAGAAATACGGCAAATACTACCATTTTAACGTCTGTTACATGATTTGTTAAATCTAGATCTCCTGACGGTTTTATATACATAAGACTATAAGCAATTTTATAATGATATGTAAAAGGAAAGAAGAACCCAAAGCTACTTTGAGCGATAAAAGGTGCAACCAAAAAACAAATCAAGGAGTTAATAGATACTAGGATATAGGGATTGATCCATTTCGAAAATAGATACAAGAGTGGCAATACCCATATGGATGTTATCGAAATAAGTACTAAACAAATTAAGTCACCAATTATATTCAATGATATTAAGTCGGCATACAAAAAATTACTTGTAAATAATAATATAGCTAAAAACCATACGTTAGAAATGAGTAAATCTTTTAATTTTAAAAGTATCTTTACGATATATATTTTTATGCTATCATTTCGAAAGTATATATTCTGGAAGTTTCCTGCAGCTTCTTCTGCTTTATAATCATATAAAAACAACAATCCAATAAGTGTATACAAAAAGACGGCTTCCCACCAATATATTGAAAAACTTTCTATAATACTTGGTCCAACAAGTAATACCGCTATTAAAATCGACAAGCCCGGAGCTATGATCAAGAATTTTTTGGATGTATTTTTTCGCTGTTTTAACCATTCTGATTTAAATATTTTTATCATATTGCGTCACCTCCATGAACAATTCTAAAAAATAAAGATTCTAAATCATCACTTTGAACATTCGAACCGTCGTAAAAAATTTGACCATCATGTAAAATAACAATTTTATCTGCCACTTTACTAACTTCATACAGTTGATGGCTAGATAAAAGAATTGTCATTCCTGATTTCTTTAAAGAAATCATTAAATTCAATAATTCCTTTATACCATTTGGATCTAATCCATTGGTAGGTTCATCCAAAATGAGCAAATCTGGACTAGTAATTATTGCCATGCCTAATCCCAAACGTTGTTTCATACCTAAAGAAAAGCTCCCTGCTTTTTTCTTTCCCGTATTAGATAGTCCAATCAAGTTTAGTACTTCATTAATTCGTTCGTCAGAAATGTCATATAACAATGCTCTTGTTTTTAAATTATCAAATGCAGATAAGTTCATATAGATAGCAGGAGTTTCAATAAGCGCTCCAATCTCATATATGCCCGCATTTTTTCCCCCATTAAAAATAACCGTACCACTATCAGCATTTTCAAGACCAAAAATAATCTTCATAATTGTTGATTTTCCTGCACCATTGATACCTAATAATCCACAAATACTTCCCTCTTTTATTTCAAAAGAAATATTTTTCAGCACTTCTCTATCCTTATATGATTTTCTAAGTTTTTGAACTTGTATATTCATAACTATAATTCCTCCTTGTTTTATACTTGTATGTTACACTTTATTTTTCAAAATTTGTTCAGATTTTTCAATTTTAAAAAATAAAAAAATAGATATTCCTCAATTTAGAAGATTATCTATTTTTATATACATAACTATTATGTGGAAGGTATCTAATATATCCCTATAGAATTATTTTTTAATAAGCAACGTCACTTGAGCACCACCTCTATCTGGATTTGATAAAAACAATTCTCCAAAATGTCTAGTTGCAACTTGTTTAGCAAATGCTAACCCTAAACCATAGTGCTTATTATTCCTACCTTTATTCTCAGTATAAAATAACTTATCTGCATTTAATAAGGACTGTTCAGTAAAAGGGAGACCATTGTTCCACACTCCAAAATTAATATACTCTGTTTCCTCGATGATAGTAAGCGTAACTTTTTTTTCTCCAGAACTATATCTTGCTGCATTTGCTAAAATGTTAATTAATGCCCTATTTAAATTAAAACGATTTCCCTTAAAAAACATTAATTTTGTAGTATTAATAATTTTGAAATCAACCTTTGCATTATTCATTACAGATTTCGCCTCTACTGACAGATCACTTAAAAAATCAGGTAAATATATCTGTTCCCCATAATCTTTATCTTCAATTAGTAATCTTGAATAATCAATCATTGAACTAAAGTATCTTTCAAAAATCACTATACTATTATTCATTGACTGAGTATATTCCTTCTGTTGATCAGTCAGGTTAGTTAATTCAAGCAACTCTAAATTTCCCTTTAGTACTGTTAAAGGAGTTTTTACATCATGAGCTAATGCACCAACTTGAAAAGATAAATCTTCCTTCTCCCTTCTCTCTGATTTGAGTAAATTAGTTAACTCGTCGTCCTTTTGATATAATACAGAGAGAATTTCATCGAACTCTTGTATTTGAGCGGGAATGTTTTTATCTTTAAATGTTAACTGCCCCATGTTTAAAGCTTTTTTTTGTATAAGTAGAAAATTTTTTGAAAATTCTTTTATTAATCTTGTAAGTGACCAAATGAGTAAAATGGTTTCGAAAACGAAGAAAAATAAATAAGAAAATAGATTAAATGAAATGTGACGCAAATTCGGATTAACAAACTCAGGTATCATGGGTTGCCTGACAGTAAGTACAATCTCTGAATTAGCATAATACCCATAATACACCTCACTAATACTTACAGATTCATTTTTAGCAAAAACTTCTCGATAGGCAGGCAAATCCTTTTTTTGATAATTACCCTCTTCAATTGTACCTGTCTTGCGATTAAATACAACATAGTCAAATATAGAGTTATTCATTGCTTGAACTACATCACTTAAATTGCTGGTATCACTCACTGAAATTTCAATTTTAGAGTCGTATACATTTAATTGTCCTGTAAAAACAAGTAAATAAGTAAATATAAAAAATAAAAGTATACTCAGTAACGTACCTGTTACTAGTTCTAAAACAGTCCTTATTATGCGCCCTCTAATTGTACTCTTCTTAATCATGCCACTTGTATCCCATACCTCTAACTGTTTTTATAGGATTAATTCCATACGACGAGAATTTTAATCTTATTTGATAGATATACTCAGATATTGAACGAAAGAGGGTTTCAGCATCATCATCATAAACGTTTTCATATATATCTTGTACAGTAAAAATTTTTCTTGGATTGCTAGATAATAGTTCTATGATATCATATTCTCTACTTGTAAAAGCAAGACTATCTCCATTAATACAAACAATTTTTTCTTGTAAATAAATCGTTATTGGAGATAATTCTCGGACAACTTGATTACTTAATTCACCTTGTTTGTATCGTTCTTCTCGTTTGAGATTTGCAGCAACTTTGGCAGTTAATTGATTGATGCTGAAAGGTTTTGTAATATAGTCATCTCCTCCTAAATTCAATCCTGATACTATATCATCTTCGGTATCTTTTGCACTAACAAAAATAATAGGGGAGCTTACTTTATTTCTAATCTGCTTACAAATTTGCATACCATCTATATTAGGCATCATTACATCTAATAAAATCAAATCAAATCCTTTGAAATTATTAATATTGATTGGTACGGTGACTTCTTGATACGTCGTTACCTGATAGTTTTTCATCTCTAAAATAGTTCGCATCAGTTTCAAAATTTCAAAATCGTCATCTACAACTAATATCTTATACATTCTATCACCTCAAAAAATTTTAGAGAACTACCTGCAAAGCTCCGTATTCTTGACAAAGAATAGTTTCAATACATCAATTTATAATTGTTCTTTATTTTTTAAATTAAATTTTTAGAAACTAGTACAAATCTATTTTACACTATCTTGAACAAAATTCGTAATATTTAATAATCTAATTTGAGTGCCGTCAATGTCATTTCTAATCCAGCAAGAATATCCGTAACTTTCCCATCTATATGTGAATAATCCTTCTCCTTAAGTTCTCTAAGGTAATGTTCCAATGATTCTTGATTATTTACCATAACCTACTGAAGAAACAATTATTGAACCTTGACATTTGAGATTATATCAGAGAAAATTCAGATTTTATTCAGAGAAAAAATCATCTTTACACTACTAGTGAAATTCAAATTTAAGAAAGAATCAATTTCTAAAATTTTTCATGTCCTAAAAAGCGGAATAAATTTTGAACTTGTTAAGACTATTTTCTATTCTTTCTTCCACTTATATCCTGTCCAGCATGCTAAAGCAAGTAAAACTAAATTAAAGATGATAAAGAAAGTCGTAAAACTAAATAATCCATTTTGAGCTAAATCTGCCGTGTAAGGTTAAGTCTCTGTAAAGAGAAGATAAATTCAATAGCCCTCAACGAAAATAAGAAAACTGACAAAACCAATAAGGAAAAGTCCACTTGCAATAAGAAAGAGTCTCCATAAAAGAATGAGAATTCCTCCTACTGCTAAAAAAATTACTGGGATAAGGAGTAAATCATTCATGACTTTCTCCTTTCTAGTCAATCAATTGACGATAATGGGTGGCAAGAGAGGAATCAAACTCTTCTAATTTTTGAACTAAGTCCAAATACTCCTCTTTGTCATGTTCTTCAAAGTCCTCGCCTCTATGATTTTGAAGAGCGATTTCCAATTGACTAGTGAGTTCTCGTTTAGAAAAGCTGTAATCGCATGTCACTTCCTCATAATGTTCCTTTAACTCCTTGTAGGCTTGGTATTCTTCAGGTGTTTGAAATCCCTGTACCAAAGCCTCTTCTAATTGATAATTGGACCTTCTTTCTATAAAAACTAGGTCAAGCATACCAGATTAAGCTTGGAGCTTTTATCACAAGAAAAAGACTCCGAAGAGTCTTCGCATTACTTATGCAATTCTTTATTACTCAATGTATGAAAAATCCCCCACAGAAGAATATTTACAATGATAAACAGCAACATTTCCACTGAATTAAAGTCTATCAAATTCCGTGACCGCATTGCCACCATAGCTTGGGAGTAGGGATAGATTAAAGATAATTTATCTGATACAAAAATCATCATAAATCCTACGAAAGTACCAATAGCACCAATTCCCACAGATTTACTGAAAACACGAGTTTTAGCTGTCACAAAAAACTGTACTGCCATCATACTAATTGTTCCAAAAATCCCCAATAAATCCCACTTGAGGTAGGTGAATAAATTAGAAATTTCTAAATGAGCTAGGTGAGCACTGACATAAAAAATACCAAACAAGAACAACTGTAAAACAGCAATAAACAAGATAATTACTATTTCTTTTGCCAACAATAATTTCCCAAGACTGACATTATTAGCTCTGAGAAATTCAATATTTTTTCTATCAAACTCTTTTCCTAACATCATGGCTACATAAAGGCTGACCAAAATCGGAAAGAAAAGCTGGCTATAATAGAAGGTCAATTGTCCCCATAAAACAGGCACTTTTTCACTTTCTTCAACCATAGAATAAGCTGCACCAAAGTAAATCCCAAGACCAATCAGGCTACAAAAAGCTAATAAGCAAATACCAATCATCAACATGGAAAATTTTTTAGTTTTCCGCCATTCTACTGATAGATAAGACATCATAGCTTACCTCCTTTCTTTTCAACCAGATAGAGAGATAAGAAGAGATAGATTAGGGCTATTGGCAAATATGTAAATAGTTTAAATCCTAGGTTTGTCGCAAAAACATAACTCACTTGACTGGCGACTTGCTGGTAATCCACCAGAGACAGATATCCTATACCACCAAAAGGGGAAATCAGCTGTAGAAAAGCTGGTGCATGACCAAATCCAACTCCAAGAAATCCTCCGAAAATCCCTAATGCCAGTATCAATGCCTGCTTCTTCAGTAAAAACTGCAAAGTCAAAAACAGACAGGTTAAGACAAAAGAGGCTAGCAAGAAAATGACGATTTGCCAGAGGATTAGGCTAACAGGCATTTCTAGACCTGATAAGATTGCAATCAACTGGGCTACTACTCCCTCCAAAAAAGCGAGAAAGGTCAAAATGAACATGGTCAGTCCAAGCTTACTCAGAAAGATATGCCGTACATTTTCACCATTTGCCAAAAGCAGTTTGAAAGTGTTGCCCTCCTTCTCGTTCTTGACAATCCGCGATACAAAGAGAGCAATCACAATAGGGAGAATCAAGCCATTTACTTCTTTTATCATATAGAAAATTAGGCTAATCTGGTGCATGTCTGGATTACTTAGGTAGCGTGTAGCGGCTGCAATTGCCCAAGCAAATCCGACTCCCATAACTAGTATGCTAATGAGGAAGGATTTGGTTCGTTTTGCCTTGAGCAATTCAATAGACAAATTATTCAACATAAGACTCACTCCTTGGTTAAGTTGAGGAAGATAGATTCCAAGGTTTCTTGTTCTTGCTTCACTTCATAAATTGGAACTTTCTCGACTATTAAATCTCGTAACAAACTAGAAATCTGCTGATCGGCAAGGTTAGTCAGCTTGAGTTTATCCTCTTGTATCTCCAACATCTTGCACGGATAACCAAATAACACTTGGCTAATGGCTTCACGTCGACCTCTAAAATCTCCACGCACTTCCAGCCATTTATTGGACTGAATTTTACGAATTTCTCCCTCGTAAACCAGTTGACCATGATTGATAATCCCCACACGGTCAGCTATATGCTCTACTTCAGAAAGGATATGGGTAGAGATGAAGACAGTAATGCCCTGTTCCTTTGCCAACTTGATAATCAGTTCCCGAATTTCATGAATCCCTGCTGGGTCTAGCCCATTTGTTGGCTCATCCAGTATCAACAAACGCGGTTTCTTGACTAAGGCAAAGGCTAAAGCCAAGCGCTGTTTCATACCCAGAGAATAATCTTTAACCAATTTTTTCTTGTTTTTAGGTTGATCTAACCCAACAATTTTCAATGTTTCCTGAATATTTTTCTTATCAAATCCAAGGATTTTTTGGAAGACCAAGAGATTTTCATAGCCTGTCAAATTAGGATAATAAGACGGTTCTTCAATCATAGAGCCAATTTGATTAAGATACTGCTTGTCCGTACCTATAGATTGACCGAACACTTCAATCTCCCCAGCTGTACGAGAAATCAAAGACAAAATCATCTTCATTGTGGTTGTTTTACCAGCTCCATTTGGACCTAGAAAACCATAAATCTCCCCTTGTTGAACTGATAAGGAACTAAGGTTAACTACCTGAGTGTCCTTAAATGCCTTTTGTAAGTTTTTTATCTGTAAAACATTACTAATCATTATGAACTTCCTCCTTTAAACCAAATAATTTTCTATAATTTTGATTTCTATAAATCAAATTATCATGAGTATCTTTGATAACATCTCTACTACTCTTATCAACAAAAATGATAGAATCAACATAATTCACAATATCTAATTGGTGACTCACTATTACCATTGTTTTGTCTGAATAAAATGAATTATTCCACTACCAGCACCAAGAACGTTATCAAGTTCTTCAAGAGTTCATTCTTGAAGAGAATTCATTACTTCAATCTCATCGAGATTCATTTGTTGTTTAGCCATTTGGAAATACCTCACTGATTAAAATTTATTTGAAAAGTATCTCTATCTAGGTTATGTCTTTATTATAGACATGCTAGATTAAATTTAAACTAAGCTAACCTTAATTTTACATTAAGATTAAAGTATCTTGCTTTTTTCATTCTTTTAAATGGTATAATATAGATAAGCGAGGTAAGATTATGAATTTCGAACAACAACTCCTGAATAAGCACATCCTTATCATTGATGACGATAAAATTTTAAACTCTTCCATAAGAGATATTCTCATTGCCTACGGATTTTCCAATCTAACATCAGCCTATGATATAGAATCTAGTTTGAACATGATTGAAACAGAACAGTTCGACCTTTTCCTTTTGGACATTATGCTCCCCGATGGTGATGGCTACACATTAGCAAAACATATCCGACAAAAAGGCGATACTCCTATCCTCTTTCTGACTGCCAAAAATAATCCTGAAGATGAGGTAGCTGGTTTCAATGCTGGTGGTGATGATTATGTCGTAAAACCCTTCATTCCAAAAAATCTTATCTATCGTATTATGGCTCTGCTCAGGAGAAGCTATAAATCAGAACAGGAAGCAATACAGATTGGACAGACTTTGGTGAGTTTTCGGAATGCAACAGTACAAAAGAATGGAGCAGAAATTTCTATTACACCAATTGAAATTAAGATTTTGAAAAAACTTTACGATAATAAAAATTACATCGTTTCAACTGAATCTCTCTGTGATACGATTTGGGGAGTGGATAGCTTTGGTTATGAAAACTCTTTGACTGTACATATTCGGAAAATTCGAGAAAAAATAGAAGAAAATCCTTCAAAACCTCAATATTTAAAGACAGCTAAAGGGCTGGGATATAAATTGTTATCATGATTATGAACCAAACCAAAATTTTAAGGTATTCACTAAAGAAATTTATCTTTTTTTCCATCATTATCTTTATTACCAATATTATTCTAATTGCCAGTTTTGTTTTCTACATTAGGGAAAAGCAAACTGCTACTGAGACTGTAAAAATAATTTCTGAACACATTACCATCACAAAAAATAACGTCCACATACCTAAAAAAGATATCTCTAGTCTAAAAGAACAAGAGTTATGGCTAATGGTATTGGATAAGCAGACTGGAAAACAAGTGTACGAACAGTATAAACCTACAGAAATTCCTTCGCAATTTGACTATGGGGACATTTTACAGTTTTCTCGCTATTATCTTTCAGATTATCCTGTTTTTAGTCAGATAAAAGGTGGCTACATCATTGTTGTTGGTTTTCCAAAAGATAAAATTGCTCGTTATAGTTATAATTACTTAGATATAGATAGTATTCGCCTAATTCCACTAGTAGCATTTGGAGTATTGCTTTTCAACTGCCTTTATTTCGCTTTTCTTTACTACTATGGTGTGACGCATATCAATCGTAAAATTGCGCCTCTTGTAACTGCTATTCAGAATCTCCCAGATGGTTTGAAAAATCCAATAAATTCTATATCAGAACTAGAATATCTTACAACTGCAATTAATCAAACCGATACTCTACTCAAAGAGAATGAAGTCTTTAAAGAGCAATGGATTTCAGGAATTGCACACGATATCAAAACACCTCTTTCTGTCATCATTTCTAACGCGTCCTTGTTAAATGATTCTGAACTAGATACACAGTCTAAAAAGCATATTCGCCCAATATTGACAGAATCCTATTACATCCAAAATATTTTAAATGACTTAAATATAGTAGCTCGCCTTTCATCCGGTCATCTTCAATTAAATCAGACTGAAACAAAAATTATCCCCTTCTTCAAAGACATTCTCATCCATATTTTAAATCAAGAAATCTGGAATGATTTTGAATTTGAATTTGATTACGATTATTCACTTGTTAATCAATCTATCATGATTGAGCAGTTTTTAATCACAAGAGTTATCCATAATATCATCTACAACTCTGTTTTACATAACGAAAAGGGGTGCACAATAAGAATCAACTTATTCAAAAAAGATACAAATGTAATTGTCGAAATCAAAGATAATGGACAGGGAGCTTCACCAGAAAAAATTGCTGAACTTAATGAATTATCTTTTAAAAACATTGATATTTCTAAAATTAGAACGACTGGAATTGGGCTAAAAATTTCAAAACAAATTGTTGATTTGCATCAGGGCTCTATTTCGTTTGCTAGTGTCCAAAATGAATTCTTTGAAAGTATCATTTCACTTCCGATTTTCAACATTACCAATTAGATAAAAAATGGAGAAGAACCATTAGAGTTTTCTCCATTTTATTCATCTTATCTTCCACTTATACCCTGCCCAACCTGCCAAGACAAGCAAAGCAAGGTTAAAGATGATAAAGAAAGTCGTAAAACCAAATAATCCATTCTGTGCCAAATCTTCCGTGTAAAGTTCAGTCTCTGTAAAGAGAAGATAGAATCCATAGCCCTCCACAAAATAAGAAAACTGACAAAACCAATCAGGAAAAGTCCACTGTCAATAAGAAAGAGTCTCCATAAAAGAACGAGAATTCCTCCTACTGCTAAAAAAATTACTGGGATAAGGAGTAAATCATTCATGACTTTCTCCTTTCTAGTCAATTAAGTGACGATAATGGGTGGCAAGAGAGGAATCAAACTCTTCTAATTTTTGAACTAAGTCCAAATACTCCTCTTTCTCATGATCTTCAAAGTCCACACCCCGATGATTCTGAAGCGTGATTTCCAATTGACTAGTGAGTTCTCGTTTAGAAAAACTGTAATCCCCCGTCACTTCCTCATAATGTTCCTTTAGCTCCTTGTAGGCTTGGTATTCTTCAGATGTATATCAAAAAAATTTATCGTAGTAAACCACGAGTCTACACTTTCTTTCATTAATAAGTGCCAATCTTTTCGATAACGATGATTCGGTTGATAAGCAATCGTCAACATATGCCCTGTTTCATGATATTTTTTAAACAAAATGGATTCCCCTTTATAGTGTGAAATAATATCATCTATCGCGGATGATGCATTCCATATTTCATCAACATCACTTCCTAGTAATAATAAAGGAGAGGCAATTTTACTCACATCAATCTGAGCCCTACTATCTTCAGGAATATATTTTCCAAAAAACTTGTTTAACAAATAATTTCCTAACTGAAATTTTTGATATGGAAGTTCCTTTTGTAAATATGTCCAAGAAGATGAATGAGAATTGAGTTTTCCTTTTATTCCCTCAAATATTACATTTGAGGGAGAATTTAGTACTAAACATTGCACATCATCCAAAATACTTTGTCCAGCAAGAACAAGCTCTGCTCCTTTAGATCGACCATATATTCCTATTTTTGTATTATCGACTTGAGGATGATGATATAGAAAATCTTTCGCTTCCTCCAGACATTCTATTGGAATTCGTTCTAAATTTTGGGGTAATCCCTCTAAACCAAAATAAGCTATTGCAAGACAAATATAGCCTCTAGAAGATAAAAGTTGGGCAATATTCTGAGCTTTTTCAATTCTTCCCTCACTACCGCTAACAATAATCACGGCTGGCGCCCTTCTTAACTTTTCATCATAAAATAATCGACCTTGAAAATGCTTGTCATAGATATCTTGATATCTTACTCCCAGATTCATATAACGCCTTACGAAACTTTGCTCCGCGACCACATCTTTCCCCAGCTTGATTTTAATTTCAACACCAAAACAATCTCGTAATGGAATTCTATCAAGAGAACTCGGTAATCTCCTTTTCCTATTCTTCAACGGTTTCGCATTAAAGAATAATCCCATTTCTGAAACCCCTTTATAAGATCCCGAAATAGATGCTGTCTGAGAGGTATCAATCATACCGTCCTGATCAGATAAAAAAATTGCGGTTGATTTCCATATAACATCATGATCTAAAAGCAAGGGAGCATTTATACAGTAATAATCAGACAGGTACATTTCTACACAATACATTGCCCTTGGTTCTAAACCATTAATAGCAATATAAAAAGATTCATCCGCTAAATCAGTTTGTGAAATCAGTTCAATGTTTACAGTCATATCTTCTCCTTTTGTTAATACACTTAACAATCATGTTTTAAAATTACCGCGACTTTTACCACGGTAATTCTCCCCACACCTTTTCAATATCATCCATCAATTTCACAACTGTTTGAAGTTCCACCTCGCTATAGTTGTTTAAAACTGAAAAGACCGATTTTTCAATATGTGCTTGTTGCTCCTTATGGATTTTAAAAATTTCGATGCCTTTTTCAGATAATATCAAATATTTATTTTTCCCATTATTCGAATCAAAATCAAAAACAACTAAATTTTTTTGAATCAATCTCCTAACACTTTGAGTTATTGCACTTCTTGAAACTTCTAATAATTCAGATAATTTTACTAGATTTAAGGGCTGATTTTTCCCAATCACAACAATCAAATGTACCTCATTCAAAGTAATGGATTTGTCAACACCGCTTTTATGTTGATTTTTTTTTAACTGGTCAAACGCTAAAATAAATCTATTGAAACGATTATTAAATGCAATAAATTCTTTTTTATCCATAATCTCTCTTTCCTTTGTTAATCATATTAACAAAACAGAAACTTCCTGTCAAATAAAAAACTCTATGCAAGCAGAGCCTGCCAACTCATGACAGAAAACGAAGCTTAGCTTATAATGAAGATGAACAATACCAATCCGTGGTGTTTAATAGGGTTTTTCCTAGCCTGTATAAAAAACTGGATGAACAAGAGTCATCAGAACCCAAATAGGCTAGAACATCTCCCTCTTTTTCTTCAAAATGAATCTCAAGAACCTCTTTTTTTAGTTCTTTGGAATCAACCATTAGAAGAAACTCCTCTATATCTCTACTAATGCGGTCAGATAGATTATTCGCAACCCGATAGACATTAACCAAATTGACATCCTGATTCTGATGAAAAATAAGCTCACTTAGTTGTTCTAGCTTTTCTTTTTCAGATTGGATGTAAAATCGAGTGGAAAGGTTATAGGTTGCGACTTCTAGCACCAAGTATTTCTCCCAACTACTTAATTGAGATAATTTATCTAGACCTGCTTGTCCAAAATTTCTTGTGTAACTTTCTAAATCTTGGTCATTATTTTCAGAACTAGCTTCTAGGAAAGAAATAATATCTTGATGAAACGAATACACATGAGGTATCTCTTCTATCTTGCCCTCTTCAGCCAAAAAACTCTCTACCAAGTCCTGCCATTTCTCATCAAAATGTTGCGCTTGATAACGAAGAAATAGGTTCATTTTCTCCCTATCTTTTGAAATTGTTCCACGAAACATAGCCAATAATTGCATTACTTCCATACTCGCTCCTTTCATCTATACGAAAATAGGAGAATCACATGATTCCCCTACAACTCTATCTCCATTTCAACCTCTTGAGGACTGGTTTCTAAATCACTAGACAAAAGAGAAACGGCATCTGTTCTCATGTAGTAAGTATATAAGTCTTCTAGGTCTTGTTGGTTTTCAATCCCTGTTTCAATACTAATCAGAGCCTGTATAAATTCCTTGTAGTGACTCTCCATCATATCTGAAATCTTTTGTTTCATTTCCATAAATACTGAAGACGGTTCAGTTATACTTGTTTGGTCTATGTCTTGTAAATCCTTTTCTAAGGGATTGGTTCCTTCTTCTACTTCCACTAAATCTGAACGTCCATCACCATCAGAATCTGCGCTAAGAGGATTGGTTCCTAGCGCCAATTCTTGAGCATCAGTCAGTCCATCTTGATCCGAATCACGTTGATAAATGGCTTCCATATACTTCCTTCTTTCCTAGTTAATCTTTTTTCACTCCAATCCTACCAAATATTCCTTGAAAGAAGTATCACAGTCATTACAAAACAAATATACACTAAAAAGCAAAGGATTTAAATTATATTAATAACTTTATAAAAGTAAGTACTAGAAAATCTGGCTCATAAAAAACGCATAGTATCATACTGTTTAGAGACTGGGAAAAACTCAATTTCAAGAAAAAATGAAGTAAAACATATTTTCATCGCTCTAAACATCAATCATGACCACCCGTCAAACGGGTGGTTTGAACCAGGGCTATAAGCCCAAATTACCAGCCAGCGCCTAAAGACGCTGGCTTTCACGTTGTTCAAGCCTCATTGCTCTTGACTCATCACTTGCCTCTTAAAGAGGCTTTAGTATTACTTAGCACTATCCCTAAAGGGATCCTCATATTCTTTTACACTTAATTTATCTAGTGCTATATCATGCTTTACTCGTTCTCAAATTTTCATACTCGTGAAGAAATCATCCACTGGATAATTTCTTTAATCTTGGATATATTTCTTAATTGTGGCTTCATTGAGTCCCACCGTAATCACATAATAACCTTCCGTCCAGAAATGCCGATTCCCAAACTTATACTTGAGGTTGGCGTGTTTATCAAACATCATGAGTGCACTTTTACCTTTTAAATACCCCATGAAACTTGAAACACTTATCCTCGGTGGAATACTGACTAACATATGTACATGATCAGGCATTAAGTGACCCTCGATAATTTCAACACCTTTATAACTACATAAGCGATGAAATATTTCGCCTAAACTACTTCGATATTGATTATAAATGACTTTTCGTCTATACTTAGGGGTGAACACAATGTGATAGAACACATCCACTTTGTGTGTGATAAACTATGTGCCTTTTGTGCCATATTTTTCTCCTTTCGCTTTACAATTGGCTTGAACACCTTTATTGTATCGCGTTTGGAGTTTTTTGGGTATAACCTTCGACGCGCACCCGCATAGCGGGTGGTTTTTTTGTCTCGCACCTAACGGAGCGAGACGGACTAATAGTCACATAAAAAAAGAAAGGACGAAATTCGTCCTTTCTAGATCTTAGCATTTTTCAACCTTATAAAGTTGAAAAAGAGCCGATTTTTTAAGAAATACTATATAAGATTTAAAATCAAATACAGATTTTACTAAAAAATTTGATCTGCACACATATAAATTATTCTTTTCCATCTTCTTTACGACGACCTGCAAGACCAAGGCCAAGTAGTGCACTTGTTGCAGCTGCCACCATAGCTACTGTAGAGTCTGCTGTACCAGTATTTGGTAATTCTTTAGAAACTTTACGAGAATCTTTTGAAATTCCTTTCAATTTCGCTACTTCAGCTTTAGCCGCTGCTTTAACTGCTACTGTTGGGGTTACAGCTTCAATTGCTGCTATACCGTCTGTTTGAGCTGTTGCTACTCCTGCATTGTCCGTTGCTGCGTCAATTGCTTGA